>NZ_JBVVQU010000039.1:0-29039 GCF_055811555.1 Mesorhizobium sp. WSM4813 | reverse complement strand
ATTTCTTTTTTTTTTTGGGGTTTTTGTTCTCTGCCCTTTTTCTGTTCTGCCGTTTTTTTTTTTTTTTTTGGTTTTGGGGGTTTTAAAAATATTTTTTTTTTTTTTTTTGGGGGGGGGGGCGCGGCTGCCCCGGGGGGCCCCCTTCGTGTATCGGAACCCAATGTTTCGGGGCAGCGCCTGCGCGGCGGCAGCCGAGGCGCGTCACACGCATGATAATGAGGACCAGATGACGGTGAAGCCTCTCTACCGACGTGTCTTGCTGAAAGCGTCGGGCGAAGCGTTGATGGGCGAGCAGCATTTCGGCATCGACGTGTCGGTAGTCGATCGCATCGCCGCCGACATCGCCGAGGCCCGCGCCCTGGGCATCGAAGTCGGTGTCGTCATCGGCGGCGGCAACATCTTTCGTGGCGTGGCCGTTGCTTCCAAGGGAGGTGACCGGGTCACCGGTGACCACATGGGCATGCTCGCCACCGTCATCAACTCGCTGGCGCTGCGCACTTCGCTGAACAAGATCGGCGTCGACGCGGTGGTGCTGTCGGCAATCGCCATGCCTGAGCTTTGCGAGAGCTTTTCGCAGCGCCAGGCGACCGCCTACATGAACCAGGGCAAGGTCGTCATCTTCGCCGGCGGCACCGGCAATCCGTTCTTCACCACCGATTCGGCCGCGGCGCTGCGCGCGGCGGAAATCGGCGCTGACGCGCTCTTCAAGGGCACTCAGGTCGACGGCGTCTATTCTGCCGATCCCAAGAAGGACCCGAATGCGACACGCTTCGAGCGCATCAGCCATGGCGAAGTCATAAAACGTGGTCTTTCGATCATGGATACGGCCGCGATTGCACTTGCGCGGGAAAACAACATTCCGATAATCGTCTATTCGATCCACGAGAAGGGTGGTTTCGGTGATATTCTGAGGGGCGGCGGCCGTTGCACGGTCGTCACGGACGACTGATCGGGAGCCCGATCCCGAACCGAAGGTTTCCCCTAGGCGAAAAGCGGGAACCGGTTTTCGGATTGAGGCTTGAATACGGGTTACCCCTGAACAGTGAACCCGGGCTAACGGGTCGAGGAGACGATGATGAGTGGCGAATACGATGATCTCAAACGGCGCATGGACGGGGCGATCGCTGCGTTCAAGCACGATCTGGCTTCGCTGCGGACCGGCCGCGCTTCGAGCAACCTGCTCGACGCGATCCAGGTGCAGGCCTACGGCACCACCATGCCGATCAACCAGGTGGCAAACGTGTCGGTGCCGGAGCCGCGCATGATCTCGGTTTCGGTCTGGGACAAGTCGATGGTCGGTGCGGTCGATCGCGCCATCCGTGAATCCAATCTCGGCTTCAATCCGATCGTCGACGGCACCAACCTCAGAATTCCGCTGCCCGAACTTAATGAACAGCGCCGCAAGGAGTTGGTTAAGATCTCGCATGGCTATGCCGAGAATGCGCGCATCGCCGTGCGCCACGTGCGCCGGGACGGCATGGAGTTTCTCAAAAAAGCGGAAAAGGACGGCGATATCAGCGAGGACGATCATCGCAAGCGGTCCGACCAGGTCCAAAAGCTCACGGACGAGATGATCGGCACAATCGACCATCTGCTTTCCGATAAGGAAGCTGAAATCATGCAGGTATAAGGGTAGGTGACCGACCCGAAAGCGAGACTATGACAAGCCCCGCGCATGTCGCGATCATCATGGACGGAAACGGACGCTGGGCCAAGGCGCGTGGCTTGCCGCGGCTTGCTGGGCATCGTGCCGGCGTCGAGGCGCTGCGCAACACGGTGCGCGCCGCTCCTGGCCTCGGCATCTCCTTCCTGACCGTCTATGCCTTCTCGTCGGAAAATTGGTCACGGCCGAAGTCCGAAGTCAGCGACCTGATGGGCCTGTTGAAAATCTTCATCCGCCGCGATCTCGCCGAGCTTCACCAAAACGGCGTGCGGGTCAGGATCATCGGCGACCGGGCAGGGCTGCAACCTGACATCAGGACCCTGCTTGAAGAGGCCGAAACGCTCACCGCACGCAATGACGCGCTGACCTTGGTTATCGCCTTCAACTATGGCGGACGCGACGAGATCGTGCGCACGGCGCGCAAGCTTGCCTCGGCGGTGGCGCGCGGCGAGCTCGACAGCGGGGCGATCACGGCCGAATCCTTTGCCGGCTCTCTCGACACCCAGGGTATTCCGGATCCGGAACTGGTCATCCGCACCAGCGGCGAGCTCAGGCTGTCGAATTTCCTTCTGTGGCAAGCGGCCTATAGCGAGCTTGTCTTCCTGCCTTGCTACTGGCCCGATTTCAGCCGCGAGCATTTGGCCGACGCATTGCGCGACTTTGCCAGTCGCGAGCGCCGTTTCGGCGGCCTGGGCGCTCAAGACGTCGCCGTGACGGCCAAGGGATGAGCAACCTCCAGCTTCGCGTTATTTCTGCCGTCGTGCTTGCGGTCGTCACACTCGGCCTGACTTGGCTCGGCGGACTGCCTTTCCGGTTGCTTTGCGCCGCCATGACGATCCTGATCTTTTACGAATGGACGCGAATGTGCCGCCCGGTCGCCGCCACGGGTCTTGGTTTGCTGCCGGAAGCGCTGCTTCTGATTTTCGTCGGCGGTTTGGTCGCTGGCCTGCCGGCGTACTGGCTGCTGCTACTTGTGGCAGTGATGGTCGTTGTCACCGCGGTCGTGGCTTCGATGGGCCAGACTTCGATGCATCAAACGGGACAGTGGGACGCGTCCGGCCTTGCCTATGCCGCCATTTCCGGCCTGTCACTTGCTCTTTTGCGTGACGGCGACCATCCCGGCCTCGTCGCCATTCTGTTCCTGTTCGCCGTGGTTTGGGCGACCGACATAGCAGCCTATTTCGTCGGCCGCGCCGTCGGCGGTCCGAAGCTGGCGCCGTCGATCTCGCCAGGCAAGACGCAGAGCGGGGCACTCGGCGGTGCCGTCGGCGGCGTGGTTGCCGGGCTGCTTCTGGCCGCCGCGGCCGGAGCCGGCAATCTCGCAGTGCTCGGCGTCGTCGCGCTCGTGCTTTCGCTCGTCTCTCAGGCCGGCGACCTTTTCGAATCGTGGGTGAAGCGCCGCCACAACCGCAAGGACTCGGGCACGCTGATACCGGGCCATGGCGGCGTCATGGACCGGGTCGATGGTCTTGTCGCGGCGGCTCTCGCCCTGTACGTCATCGGCTGGATTTCGGCGACCGCCGACCATCCGGCACAGGGGCTGTTTCCAGCTTGATCGGCACTGATTCCTGGCCTGGTTTCTTGACCTGCGCGGGATGCGCCATGGATTCGCCGGCATTGATGCCACAGTCGCGGTACGACCGTGCCGCGGACGAATTTTGAGGACATGAGTTGAACGAGATTCTTCACGCGGTTTTCAGCACGGAAGGCTTTGTCCTCGGCACGCTGGTGCCGTTCCTGTTCGTGCTGACCGTAGTCGTGTTCGTCCACGAGATGGGACATTATCTCGTCGGCCGCTGGTGCGGCATCGGCGTGAAAGTCTTTTCGATCGGCTTCGGCCCGGAACTCTTCGGCTTCAATGACGGCCATGGTACGCGCTGGAAACTCTGCGCCATACCGCTCGGCGGCTATGTCAAATTCGTCGGCGACATGAACGCCACCTCGAGCCAACCCAACTCGGAGGAGATCGAAACGCTGACCGATGCCGAGCGTAAGATTGCGTTTCACACGCAGCCGGTCTGGAAGCGCGCGGCGACTGTGGTAGCCGGTCCGCTGTTCAATTTCCTGCTGACGATCGCCGTCTTCGCCGTGCTGTTTACCGCCTATGGCCGCCCTGTGATGGAGCCGATGGTGGCTGAAGTTACCGCCGGCAGTCCGGCGGCACAGGCCGGCATCCTGCCCGGTGACCGATTCGTCAGCGTCGACGGCAGCAAGGTCCAGACCTTCGCCGACGTCCAGCGCCGGGTTTCGGGCCGCGGCGGCGACGCGATCACGTTTGTCATGCTGCGCGACGGCAAGGAGATCACCGTTACGGCGACGCCGCAGTTGATGGAACAGGAAGACGCGCTGGGCAACAAGGTCAAGGTGGCCGTGATCGGCGTCGTCAACAACCAGGAATTCGGCCAACCCCGCCTGATCACCTACAGCCCGGCTGGCGCACTGGCTGCCGCGGTCGAGGAAACCGGTCACATCATCCAGGGTACCGGCCAGTTCCTGCAGCGTTTCGTCGTCGGTCGCGAAGACAAATGCCAGTTGGGCGGCCCAATCAAGATCGCAAAGATGTCGGGGCAGGCGGCAAAACTGGGCTTCGACTGGCTTGTGCAACTTGTTGCGCTGTTGTCGGTCGGGATCGGTATTCTCAACCTTTTGCCGATTCCCCCCCTCGACGGCGGGCATCTCCTGTTCTACGGCGTGGAGGCCGTCATTCGGCGACCGGTGTCGGAACGGATGATGGAGATGGGTTACAGGGCCGGCCTGCTTCTCGTCTTGGGCTTCATGGGGTTCGTTTTCTGGAACGACCTGTTTGGGTGCTGAAATCATGAAGAAATTTGGCTTCGGCACAGCCAATGTTGAGACGCCGTTTACCATGCATTGGGATATGCGTGACGCGAAAGCCACGCAACAGGGTTAAGTAAATACAAATTAACCAGGAGCCTTGCGTGTAGGGAAAATCCGGTTAATACGGTAGGGGAAATTACCGCACGTCCGGTTTTCTCGCCGTGGGGACTTCGAGAAAAGGTACAAAAGCCCGATGAAGGCAGCATCCAAGTTTCTGAGCGCCGCGTCCGCGGTGGCCCTGTCCGCCGCCCTGGTCGTACCAGGTGCGCTCGCAGTGCAGTTCGTTGCCACATCGGCGGCCGAGGCCGCTGTTGTTTCAAGAATTGAAGTCAGCGGCAATCAGCGTGTCGACGCCGACACGATCCGCAACTACGTCACGATCAAGCCCGGCAAGGCCTTTTCCAGCTCCGATATCGACGATGCGGTCAAGGCGCTGTTCGGCACCGGGTTGTTCTCGGACGTCCAGATCAACCAGGTTGGTTCGTCGCTGGTCATCAAGGTTTCCGAATATCAGGTCGTGAACCAGGTGCTGTTCCAGGGCAACAAGAAGCTCAAGGACAACGCCCTTGCGGCCTCGGTCCAGTTGAAGCCGCGTGGAACGTTCTCGCAGCAGGCGCTCGATGCCGATGTCGAGGCGGTTAAGGCCGCCTACAGGCGTATCGGCCGCGACGACGCCGCCGTGACCACCCAGATCATGGATCTCGGCGACAACCGCGTGAACGTGGTCTTCAACATCAATGAAGGCGGCCGCACGCAGATCGCCGCCATCAATTTCGTCGGCAACAGCGCCTACTCGAGCCGTCGCCTGTCCGACGTCATCTCCACCAAGCGCTCGTCCATCCTTTCGTTCGTGCTGCGCGACGACGTCTATGACGAAGATAAGCTGCGCGCCGACGAGGAGCTGCTGCGCCGTTTCTATTACAATCACGGCTATGCCGACTTCCAGGTGATTTCCGCGGTCGGCGAACTCGACGAGACCACCAATAAGTACACGGTGACGATCACCGTGCAGGAGGGCGATCGCTACACATTCGGCGACGTCAGCGTCGAGAGCACGATTCCCGAGGTTGACGCTGCATCGCTGCAGTCGGTGGTCGAAACCCACAAGGGCGACGTCTACAACGCTGAGAACGTCGAAGACACCATCATTGCGTTGACCGAGAGGGTCGCCGGTTCCGGCTATCCCTTCGCCCAGGTGACGCCGCGCGGCGATCGCAATTTCGAGAACCACACCATTTCAGTGGTTTATACGATCGACCAGGGCACCAAGGCCTATGTCGAGCGCATCGAGATACGCGGCAACGACCGGACACGCGACTATGTCATTCGCCGCGAATTCGACGTGAGCGAGGGCGATGCCTTCAACCAGGTTCTCATCCAGCGCGCTAAGAAGCGGCTGGAAGCGCTCGATTATTTTGAAAAAGTCGAGGTTTCCACCGTACCCGGCTCTGAGCCAGACCAGGTGGTGCTGGTGGTCGACGTGGTCGAGAAATCGACCGGCGAGTTCTCGGTCGGCGCCGGCTATTCGACAGGCGGCGACACGTCAGGCCCATCCGTCGAAGGATCGATCACCGAGCGCAACTTCCTCGGACGCGGCCAGTTCATCAAGCTATCGGCCGGCGGCGGCAAGAATTCGCGCGACTACAGCTTCTCCTTCACCGAGCCCTATTTCCTCGGGCGGCGTATCGCTGCCGGTTTCGATATCTTCAACCGAACCAGGGAATACGACGACTATAAGAGCGAGACGCTTGGCGCGACAGTGCGCTTCGGCCTGCCGATCACCGACGACATCTCGACGCAGCTGGCGTACAACATCTCGCAGGAGAAGTATAAGCTCGACGATGACTGCGATCCACTGGCTGGCTGCGACATCTCTCAGGCTGTCCTAAACGGCATTGCGGAAAGCCCGTGGCTCAAGTCGTCGGTCAGCCTCGGTCTGGTCTATAACACCATCGACGACATGAAGAACCCGCATGAAGGCATCTTCGCCAATGTCGTCACGGAAGTGGCCGGCCTCGGCGGCGACGCCAAATTCGTCAAGGTAACCGCGCGTGGCAGCGTCTACCAGACATTGTCGGAGCAGCTTGATCTGGTGGGGGTGGTTTCGGGTGGGGCTGGCCATATCCAGGGCTTCGGCAACGACGACCTGCGCATCTTCGATCATTTCCAGAGCAGCGACCGCATGATCCGCGGCTTCGCCTATGGCGGCATCGGTCCGGCCGCCCCAGCGCCCAGCGACGATCATCTCGGTGGCACCACCTATTTCAATGCCTCTGCGGAAGCCCAGTTCCCAATGCCGGTCATTCCGGAAAGCTTCGGCCTGCGCGGCGCGGTCTTCGCCGATGCGGCGACGCTCTATGGCAGCAAGATCGATTCTGCACTGGTCGATCAGTCGACGGTCGACATGCAGTGGCGCGCCTCTGTCGGCGTCGGTCTGATGTGGGCGTCGCCCTTTGGCCCGATCCGCATCGACTATGCAATTCCCGTCCTCAAGGAGGACACCGACGACGTGCAGGAATTCAACTTCGGCATATCGACCCGCTTCTAATCGGCGGGCAACGATACTTCCGGGCCGTTGGGGTCCGGAAGAGAGTGATCCGACACTACAGCGCCGCGCGTCCTCTTGGACGCGCAAAGGACGCTGTAGAACTTTGATTTCGCGCATGATCCCTCCCGAAAATCGATCCCGATTTTCGGGGTCATGCGCTAGCTGGATATAGCTTCTGGAATGACCGATCCGGTGTTCTTCGCGCCATCACGCCGGTATACGGCTGGCGAAGTCGCGAATCTGACCGGCTCGGTGCTTGTCGATTCCGACCTCGCCGATATATCGATCGAAGCCTTGGCGCCGGCAAGCGAAGGCGGCGAGCACACCCTTGTCTTCGTTGATGGCAGGCGCAACTTCGCGCTGATGCAATCGGTGCGGGCAGCGGCGGTTCTCTGTCCCGCCGAATTTGCCGGCAAAGCGCCGGCGGGCATCGCGGTTCTGGTTCATCCGCGCCCGCAACAGGCTTTCGCGATGGTCGGACGCCTTCTTTTCCCGGCGGCTGCGACACCGGCGCCGATGACCGGCGAAACCGGTATTTCGCCGCATGCCCATATCGATCCATCGGCGCATGTCGAGGCCGGCGCGATTGTCGAGGCCGGCGCGATTATCGGCCCTCGCGCTTCTATCGGCAGCGGAACCGTCATTGCGCCTCATGCCGTCATCGGTCCCTCCTGCCAGTTCGGCCGCGACGGCTACGTCGGTCCAGGCGCCAGCATCCAGTACGCGCTTATCGGCAACCGCGTCATCATCCATGGCGGCGCCCGCATCGGCCAGGACGGTTTTGGCTTCGTGGCCGGCGCCAAGGGCCCGGAGCGCGTCCCGCAAATCGGCCGGGTCGTCATCCAGGACGACGTCGAGATCGGCTCGAACACCACGGTCGATCGTGGCGCCATGTCCGACACGATCATCGGTCAAGGCACCAAGATCGACAATCTGGTGCAGATCGCTCACAACGTCCGCATCGGCCGCAATTGCATAATCGCCGGCCTTTCGGGTATTTCCGGTTCCGTAACGGTGGGCGACAACGTCACCATGGGTGGCGGTGTCGGTCTTGCGGATCACCTGACCATTGGGACAGGGGCCAAGCTTGCTGCAAGAAGCGGGTTCATGAGCAACGTCCCTGCGGGCGAGATTTGGGGTGGTTACCCGGCGCAGCCGATGGCGGAAGCCATGCGGGAGATCGC
This sequence comes from Mesorhizobium sp. WSM4813, assembly GCF_055811555.1. Taxonomy (NCBI): domain Bacteria; kingdom Pseudomonadati; phylum Pseudomonadota; class Alphaproteobacteria; order Hyphomicrobiales; family Phyllobacteriaceae; genus Mesorhizobium; species Mesorhizobium sp. WSM4813. Next base: position 20,806 of record NZ_JBVVQU010000039.1, on the reverse strand, counting down.
GGCTCTGCGAAGACTGGCCAGGGCGCGGAAATCGGGCGACGGAGGGAAGAGCTGAGATGGTGGCGGCGACGACGCTCGAGGCGGTCGACATATTGGGGCTGATGAAGCTCCTGCCGCATCGTTATCCGTTCCTGATGATCGATCGCATCATCGACATCGATGGCGACGAGTCTGCAATCGGCATCAAGAACGTGACCATAAACGAGCCGCATTTCCAGGGTCATTTCCCGGATCAGCCGGTCATGCCCGGCGTGCTGATCGTCGAGGCGATGGCGCAGACGGCCGGCGCCATTTGCATCCGCAGCCTTGGCACCGAAAAACCCTCGCTGGTCTATTTCCTGACCATCGACAACGCCAAATTCCGTAAACCGGTCGTTCCCGGCGACCAGTTGAAGATCCATGTGAAGAAAATCAAGAAACGCGGCAACCTTCTCAGATTCGCCTGCGAGGCCCTGGTCGACGGCGTCAAGGCCGCGGAAGCCGAGATCTCGGCGATGATGGTTACGAGCGACTGACGATCGAATGCTTATGAAAATCCAGACAGTCATCCATCCATCTTCGGTCATCGAGGCCGGTGCAAAAATCGGCGAAGGCGTCCGCATAGGGCCATTCTGCCACGTCAGCGCCGACGCGGTGGTCGGCGACCGCGTCGAACTGGTCAGCCACATCTCGGTGATGGGCGCGACCACCATCGGTGCGTCGACCAAAGTGTATCCGATGGCGACACTAGGCGCTCCGCCGCAGAACACCAAGCACAAGGGCGGCCGCACCACGCTGGTTATCGGCGAGAACTGCACGATCCGCGAAGGCGTGACCATGCACCTCGGCACCGATTCCAGCCGCGGCGAGACTGTTATCGGCGACAACGGCAATTTCCTTGCCTACGCCCACATCGCCCATGATTGCATCGTCGGCAAGAACGCCACCTTCGCCAATCAGGCGACATTGGGCGGCCATTGCGAGATCGGCGACAACGTCTATATCGGTGGCCTCACCGCTGTTCATCAGTTTGTCCGCGTCGGCGACAACGCCTTTCTCGGCGGTTGCTCGGCAATCGTCGGCGACGTCATTCCCTACGCCATCGCCGTCGGCAATCGCGCCAGCCTTCGCGGCCTCAACATCATCGGCCTGAAGCGCGCGGGCCTGCCGCGCTCCGAGATACTTACGCTGCGCAAGGCCTACAGGACGATCTTCGATCGCTCCCGAACCGTCGGCGAAAACGTCGAGTTCGCCAAGGCGGAATTCGCCTCCTCACCGACCGCCATGAAAATCATCGATTTCATCGTCAGTCGCGGCAAGCGGCACTATGCCGTCCCGTCGCTCAAGGCTGGCGACGGCGACGATGCAGATGACGAAGATTGAGGCCACCCGGACGGGCCTTGATCTCGCGCCAGACGCCAAGGTCGGCATCATTGCCGGCGGCGGCAGTTTGCCGGTCGAAGTCGCCAGGGCGCTTGCTGGGCAAGGCAAGTCTCCCTTCGTGGTAGTAGTGGCGGGCGAGGTCGACCGCATATCCGACTTCGACGCCTATGAGCAGACGACGTTGAGGCTGGAGGATGTCGGCTCTCTGCTGCCGACGCTCAAGCACCATCATGTTACCCATCTGGTGACCGCGGGCCATATCACACGCCGTCCCCGGCTGAGCGCCATGCGTCTCAATCTCGGCCTGCTCGCATGGGTTCCCAGCCTTCTTGTCGGTGTAACCCAAGGCGACGATACCGTGCTGAAACTGTTCGTGCGAAGGATCGAGCGCAGCGGCATCAAGGTTGTCGGCGCCCATGAGATCGTGCCGGAACTGGTCGCGGCCGAAGGGACGCTGACCAAGGCTGCGCCGCGGAAGTCCGACTGGCGCGACATCGAAGCGGCGCATACGGCGGCAAAGGCCATCGGCGCGCTGGATATCGGCCAGGCGGCTGTTGCGATCGGCGGCCGCGCCATCGCACTGGAAGGCGTCGAGGGCACTGACGGATTGCTCGATCGAACAAGGCAGTTGCGCGGCCATGGCAGGCTGGCGGGCAGAACCCGCGGCGTTCTGGTCAAATGCGCCAAGCCCAGCCAGGAGTTGCGCGCCGATCTGCCCTCCATCGGCCCGCAGACGGTCGAGGCGGCGCATGCCGCCGGACTTGTTGGCATTGCCGTCGAAGCCGGCCGCTCGCTTGTTCTGGAAGGCCCCACCGTCGTCGCCCGTGCCAACGCGCTCGGCCTGTTCGTGATCGGCCTGCCTGCTGCGGAGCCGGCGCATGGCGACTGAGAAACCGCTGAAGATCGCCATCGTCGCCGGCGAAGAATCCGGCGACCTGCTTGGCGCCGACATCGTAGCGGCGCTGAAGCGCGCGACCGGCCGCGAGGTCCGGCTCGTCGGCATCGGCGGCCGGCATTTGCAGGCGCTCGGCCTCACGCCGCTCTTCGACGGCGGCGAGATCGCGCTGATGGGCCTGAGCGCTATCCTGCGCGACCTGCCGCGCCTGATGCGGCGGATCAGCCAGACGGCCAGCGCGGTCGCCGGTGAAAAGCCCGACTGTCTCATCACCATCGACAGCCCGGATTTTTCGCTGCGTGTGGCGAAAAAGGTGCGTGCAGCCGATCCGGCAATCCCGATCGTCCACTATGTCTGCCCGAGCGTCTGGGCGTGGCGGCCGGGCAGGGCCGTGGCGATGAAACCGTATGTCGATCATATCCTCTGCATCTTGCCCTTCGAGGTGAAGGAGCTCGCCCGCCTCGGCGGTCCGCCCGGCACCTATGTCGGCCATCGCCTTACGCACGATCCGGGCGTGCTCGGCGCTGCCAAGGCGCAAAGCCTGCCGCGCGACCTGTCCGACGATCGTGTAAAGACACTGCTTGTGATGCCCGGCTCGCGTCGCGGTGAGGTGCGGCGGCTGGTCGGCCCATTCGGCAAGACGATCTCGATCCTGCGCGCGCGCGGACACCGCTTGCGCGTGCTGTTGCCGACGGTGCCGCATGTCGCCGATCTGGTTAGGGCTTCGGTGGCAAGCTGGGACGAGAAGCCGGAGATCATCCTTGATCGCGAACGCAAATGGCAGGCCTTCGGCAAGGCAGATGCAGCGCTTATCGCATCGGGAACGGTGTCGCTGGAACTGGCGCTGTCGGGTGTGCCGATGATCTCCTGCTACCGGCTCGATCCGGTCATGCGGATGGCCCAGCGCCTGATCACCGTATGGAGCGCTGCCTTGCCCAATCTCATCGCCGATCGCCCGATCGTGCCGGAAAGCTACAACGAATATGTGCGGCCGCACTATCTGGCGCGGCAGTTGGAGGCGCTTCTTTTCGATACCCCCTATCGTGCATGGCAGAAGGACGGTCTTGCCGAGGTGGCCAGACGCATGGCCGTCGACAGACCTTCCGGCGATATCGCTGCGGGGGTCGTGATGAGGTACATCAAGAGAGTGAGTAGGGAGTAGAAAGTAGTTGGAGCCAATCAGCGCTCCCTTACTACTCCCTACTCCCTACTCCCTACTCCCTACTCCCTCATCTCTTCGCAATCGGCACGTAGTCGCGTTCCGGCGCACCTGTATAGAGCTGGCGCGGGCGACCGATCTTCTGGTGCGGATCCTCGATCATCTCTTTCCACTGCGCGATCCAGCCGACGGTACGGGCGACCGCGAACAGCACGGTGAACATGGTGGTGGGGAAGCCCAGCGCCTTCAGCGTGATGCCGGAATAGAAATCGACGTTGGGATAAAGCTTCTTCTCGATGAAATAGGAGTCGGTCAGCGCGATCTTTTCCAGCTCCATGGCGATGTCGAGCAGCGGATCGTCCTTGATGCCGAGTTCGCCCAAAACCTCATGTGCGGTCTTCTGCATGATCTTGGCGCGCGGGTCGTAGTTTTTGTAGACGCGGTGACCAAAGCCCATCAAACGGAACGGATCGTTCTTATCCTTGGCGCGGGCGATGAATTCCGGGATGTGGTCGACATGGCCGATCTCGCCCAGCATGTTCAAGGCCGCCTCGTTGGCGCCGCCATGGGCTGGTCCCCACAGGCAGGCGATGCCGGCGGCGATGCAGGCAAACGGGTTGGCGCCTGACGAGCCGGCGAGGCGGACGGTCGAGGTCGAGGCGTTCTGCTCGTGATCGGCGTGCAGGATGAAGATGCGCTCCATCGCACGCGCCAGCACCGGGTTGATCTTGTATTCCTCGCACGGCACGGCAAAGCACATATGCAGGAAATTGGCCGCGAAATTCAGCTCGTTCTTCGGATAAATGAAGGGCTGACCGATGTGGTATTTGTAGGCCATCGCCGCAATCGTCGGCATCTTGGCGATCAGCCGCATCGATGCGACCATGCGCTGGTACGGGTCCGAGATGTCGGTGGAATCGTGATAGAAGGCGGACAGCGCGCCGACCACGCCGCACATCACCGCCATCGGGTGCGCGTCCCGGCGAAAGCCGGTGAAGAAGCGCGACATCTGCTCGTGCACCATGGTGTGGCGCGTCACCCGGTAGTCGAAATCGTCCTTCTGCGCCTTGGTCGGCAATTCGCCGTAGAGCAAGAGGTAGCAGACTTCGAGGAAGTCGCCATGCTCGGCCAACTGGTCGATGGGATAGCCGCGATGCAAAAGGATGCCGGCATCGCCATCGATGAAGGTGATTTCCGACTCGCAGCTTGCCGTCGACGTAAAGCCGGGATCATAAGTGAACGCCCCGGTGGTGCTGTAAAGCGAGCCGATGTCGATGACATCAGGTCCGACCGAGCCGCTTCGCACTTTGAGCTCGTGAGTTTTGCCGCCGAATTCAAGTTTCGCAGTCGACGCGCGGGTTTTGCCGCCAAATTCCATTTTTGTCGCAGCTTCGGACATTGCAAACTCCTTTAGGTTTTCTCATGCCGGCAAAGGCGAAATATCTGCAACGCAACACGTCGAAAGCACCGGAGTTCGCGCGTTTGCGCCCGCAATTGGATTTGCGTGCCAAATTGGGCCAGGACCTAATGTTGCACTGCGAAAGCCACCTTTCAATGCCAATCTTCTTGGGCCAGTTTGCTAATCGATTTGATCGGCGACGCGCGCCAGGCTTTCCTAGCGGCGAAGGCAAGCGAGCGTTAATCGCTATTTTTCCTCGCCAGGACCAACTCGGATTTTGTCTTCGATCCTTATCTTGCTCTCGTAAGGCCCTAGGACCGTGAGCACATCAAACACCCCGGGCGAGGTGAGTTTGCCAGTTAGCGCAACTCGCAGTGGCTGAGCGATATCGCCGAGCTTCATGTTGTATTGAGAGGCAACCTCCCGAATCGCGTTTTCGGTGTTTGCCGCGGTCCATTCACCAGAAACGTTAAGCAGCGCTGTATTCGCGCTTCGCAGGATTTCTTTCGTGTGAGGGGCAGCCAATAGGGCAGCCGCCTTGGCATCAGCCGGCTCAATTGGCCCCTTCGTTACCAGATAACTAGCGTTATTTGCCAATTCCCTCAACGTACGAGCTCGTGCCTTTAAACCTGGCATAGCCGCCAAAAGCAGTTCCTTTTGCTCGTCAGTGATTTCAAGATTGGAGAGGGCAGTATCTTCCATATAGGGCACGGTATTAAGCAAGGCATTCAACAATTCGGCGTCGTTCATGCGGCGCATATGCACGCCGTTCAGCGCCTCGAGCTTGGCGAAGTCGAAGCGGGCGGCTCCCTTGTTGACATCGCCGATGTCGAACCAGGCAATCATGTCGGCGATCGACATGACCTCGTCGTCGCCGTGGCTCCAGCCGAGCCGCGCCAGGTAGTTGAGCAGTGCCTCGGGCAGGTAGCCCATGGCACGATAGGCTTCGACGCCGAGCGCGCCGTGCCGCTTCGACAGCTTGGCGCCGTCGGCGCCATGGATCAGCGGGATATGCGACATCGACGGCACATCCCAGCCCATGGCTCGATAGATCACCATCTGCCGGGCGGCATTGGTCAGATGATCGTCGCCGCGGATGATGTGGGTGATGCCCATGTCGTGGTCGTCGACGACGACGGCATGCATATAGGTCGGATTGCCGTCCGAGCGCAGGATGATGAAATCGTCGAGATCCTTGTTGGGGAAGCGGACTTCGCCCTGCACGAGATCATGCACCACCGTCTCGCCGTCGGCCGGCGCCTTGATGCGGATTGCGCCCTTGGCGCCGGCCGGCGCCTCCGACGGGTCGCGGTCGCGCCAGCGGCCGTCATAGCGGGGAGGCAGCCCCTTGGCGCGCGCGCTTTCGCGCATCGTCTCCAGCTCGGCCGGCGTCGCATAGCAGTGATAGGCCTTGCCGAGCCGCACCAACTCCTCGGCGACGGCGCGGTGGCGCGGCGCGCGCTCGAACTGCGATACCGGCTCGCCGTCCCAGGTGAGGCCGAGCCAGGAGAGCCCGTCGAGGATGGCGGCGGTTGCCGCATCGGTCGAACGCTCACGATCTGTGTCCTCGATGCGCAGCAGCATCGTGCCGCCAGTGTGTTTCGCATACAGCCAGTTGAACAGCGCCGTGCGCGCTCCGCCAATATGCAGGAAGCCGGTGGGCGAGGGGGCAAAACGGGTGACGACCTTGTCGGACATGGAACTCTCAGGCAAGCGCAGGAAACGGATGTGATTGCGCGGACTTTCGCGCGTCGCGCGTTCATGTAGCATAGGAGGTCAAGGGCGCAAGGGGCAGACCCGATGGCTGGACCAGGCCGCGGCATGGACGAGAGCGAGGGCGCGATCACAAGCGTCAGCGAACGATCGCTGTTTGCCGACGTTCCCCACGCCGAGCCGCTACCCGTTTCGCTGCCTGCGTCGCAGCCGGCCATTCAGCCTCCTTCGCCGGACCGCGCCGCGCCAACACCGGCTCCCACACCCGGGCCTGTCATTCGTTTCCGCCGGCAGCTCAGCCGTCTTTCACCATCCGGTATCCGCAACAGCGTGGCCTCGGCAGCCGGCTTGGAACTAGACCGCGGCGTCGCCTTCCTGCTGGTGCCGGTTTTTCTGGCATGCGGGGTGATCGTTTATTTTTCGCTTGCCGTCGAACCGGACTTTCCGCAGCCCATTGCCGTCGTGGTTCTCACGGCATTGTGTGCGACGGTGACGCGCTCATGGCGCAAAACGCATTTGTGCTTCATGGCAGCGTTGCTGTGCGCACTCGGTGTTCTCGCCGCCAAGGTTGAAACCTGGCGCGTGGGAACGCAGATGCTCGGTTCGGAAATCCAGACCCAGCTCACCGGCCGTGTCGTTAGGCTCGACCAGATGGCGAACGGCCGGATCAGGCTGACCATCGACGTGATGTCAACCGCCCGGCCGACACTGCGTTATGCACCGGGACGTGCCAGGGTTTCAGCACGTAAAATTCCTGCTGAGATGACCGCAGGCTCGGTGGCAACCGGCGGGCCCGGTTAGGCCGGACAGTTATGACTTCTCCTTTTACAGCTATTTCGCCGGTATCGGTGCCAGTGGCTTTTTCCTCGGCAACCCGAAGATCGTTGTTTCCGAAGATGCACCGTTCGCCGCGCGCCTTTCTTCCTCGATCGAAAAGGCGCGCGAAACCATTGCCGACCATATCAGGGACAGCATTGGTGGCGCCGAGGGGGAGATTGCCGCCGCGCTGATCGTCGGCGTGCGTGCCGGCATTCCCGAAGAGATAAACGAATCGATGCGGCGCACCGGCATCTACCACATCATCTCGATTTCCGGCCTGCACATGGCGCTTGTCGCCGGCACCATCATGGGATTGCTGCGCGGCGCCTTTGCGCTGTTTCCGGATTTTTCGTCGCGTCGGCCGGTCAAAAAATATGCGGCTGCCGCCGCACTCGTTTCCATCGCTGCCTATCTCATTTTTTCCGGCATCGTGGTCGCGGCCGAACGCAGCTCATCATGCTGGCGGTAATGCTTGTCGCCGTGCTGTTCGATCGGGCGGCGCTCACCATGCGCAATCTGGCGATTTCTGCCATCGCCGTCATCGTCGTGTCGCCGCACGAGGTGGTCGGCCCAAGCTTCCAGATGTCCTTCGCCGCGACCGCTGCTCTCGTGGGCGCCTATGCCGGCTGGTCCGACTACCGTGCCGACAAGGCCACGGCGCCGCCACAGCGACGGTCACCGGTCGTTTTCGTCACGCGGAAACTCGCCGCTGGGACAGGTACCATCGCAATGACCTGTATCATTGCCGGCAGCGCCACCGCGCTCTTCGCCATCTGGCACTTCCAGCGCGTCTCGCCGCTCAGCTTGTTCGCCAATCTGGCCGTCATGCCGATCGTCACGGTCGTCATGTTCCTGGCCGTCGTCAGCGCCTTGGCATTGCCTTTCGGCTTCGATGGCCCTTTCCTCTACATGATGGGCAAGGGATTGACGGCCATGATTGCAATATCGGGATGGATCTCCGTGCGGTCGCCGGTCGATGCAGTCGGGCTGATCTCGTTGCAGTCGGTTCTGCTGGTGACGGTCGCCCTGGTCATCGCCACGATGGCAACGACATGGTTGCGCCTTGCCGCTCTTCCCTTTGCGCTCGCCGGCTTGCTGACGATTTCCGAGACGCGCACCCCCGACGTGCTGATCTCGGAGGATGCGCATCTGGTTGCGCTACCGATCGGCGGCGGCGAACTTGCCGTCAACCGGGTGCGTTCGAACGAATTCACCACCGACAACTGGAAACATGCGCTGGTTTCAGCGATCATTGTCGAGCCCGAGACATTCGAAAAAGGAGACGTACGGTTGGACATCGCCGACCCGGCCGACCTGCCGCCGGGAGCGCCCTTTTACTGCACTGCCGGCCTGTGCCTCGCCCGGCATCCGTCCGGCGCGATCATCGCGCTCGCCGACAACCGTAAAACCGCGCGGCCAGCCTGTGCCTTTGCGGATCTGATCGTCATCGACGATGCCACAGCCTATTATAATCCCTGCCGCAATCCGCTGGTTCTCGTCGTCACCAAACGGCAGCTCGCTCGCATGGGCAGTGCCGCCGTCTTCTTCGATCCGCTATCGGCGACGACGCGCGCAGAAATCCGTTTTGCCGTCAGACAGCCCTATAGGCCCTGGCATGAGCATCGGAGATTTTCGCGCGAGGCGAGGGGCCTGCCGCCATACCGCAGGGCCGAGAAACCCAAAAAGCCTGCCGTTCAGTAACGCCGGATTAGTCCGACGAGCTTGCCTTGCACCTTGACCCGGTCCGGCCCGAAGATACGCGTCTCGTAGGCCGGATTGGCGGCTTCAAGTGCGATCGAGGCGCCCTTGCGGCGGAACCGCTTCAGCGTCGCTTCCTCCTCGTCGACCAAGGCGACGATGATCTCGCCAGGCTGGGCGGTGTCGGCGTTGCGAATGATGACCGTGTCGCCGTCGAAAATACCGGCCTCGATCATCGAATCACCCTTGACCTCCAGCGCGTAGTGCGTGCCGCCGGTGATCATGTCCGGTGGTACCGAGATCGAATGCGTCTGGTGCTGGATGGCGTCGATCGGCACACCGGCAGCGATGCGGCCCATCACTGGAATGGAGACGGTGGCAACGCCGTCGTCATCATTGCCGGCCGCAGGCATGCGTGAAGGCGCCGGCTTGATCTGTCGCCCGAGGCTGCCCTGCCCAAGGCTGCCCTGAATGACGCTCGGTGAGAATTTGCGCGCCGCATTGAGGCCGGGCGCGATCGAATCGGGCAGACGCAGCACCTCCAGCGCGCGGGCGCGGTTGGGCAGGCGGCGAATGAAACCGCGCTCCTCCAGCGCCGTGATCAGCCGATGGATCCCCGACTTCGAGGCGAGGTCGAGCGCTTCCTTCATCTCGTCGAACGAGGGCGGAATGCCGCTTTCCTTCAGCCGCTCGTGGATGAACATCAGCAGTTCATGTTGTTTGCGTGTCAGCATCGCGACCCCCAACAGAATCAGAAAAACAAACCCAGAACAAACACTATCTGTTCCATTTGTGTTCCGCAACCGTTTAAAGTTTAATGAATGTGTTGACGTTTTGTTCAGCGTAGCATCAGCACGCTGCAGGCGACGCCCGTTGTGGCAGGGGGAGCGAATGGCTCGCGTACGATCAGCCCGTTGGCGTCGGCCAGCATTTTGAGCATCGAGGAATCCTGGATGCCGAACGGGGTCGCCAGCAGCGTGCCGGATTCTTCGCTCACCACGGCGCGTACATAGTCCTGCCTGAGATCGTTGGCCGGCATGGCAGCGCCGAGCCGCGCCTGACGCATGTCCTGCCGGAAGGCGCGGCCGCCGAGCCGCGCAAGCAGCGGCTTCAGAAAGAGCTGTGTGCAGACTAGGCTCGCCACCGGATTGCCAGGCAGGCCGATGCAGCGGATGTCACCCAGCCGCCCGAACATCAGCGGCTTGCCGGGCCGCATGGCGATTTTCCAGAAATCGAGCGTCATGCCTTCACCGGTCAGCACGTCATGGACCAGGTCATGGTCGCCGACAGAGGCGCCGCCCAGCGTGACAATGACGTCGGCGCCTGCGTCGACTGCTTGCTTCACCAGCGTGGCGATCGCCTCCTTGCGGTCGGGGGCGATGCCGAGATCGAGTGCGCTGGTACCGACCGAGCGGGCCGCGGCGGCGACGCCATAGGCATTGGACGATATGATCTGGTCGGGGCCAAGGTCGCTGCCCGGCGGCAGCAATTCATCGCCGGTGGCGATGATGGCGACCAGCGGCCGTTTCACCACGCTGACCTGCGGGTGGTTGGCCGACGCCGCCAGCGACAATGCCGCCGGATCAAGCAGGCGGCCTTTCTCCAGCAGCACGTCGCCCTTCGAGAAATCGAGCCCGAGGCGGCGGATGTTGCGGCCTTCAACCGTCGACGCGGTCACTTCGATGCTGCCGCCGCCGAGATCGCGGACATTCTCCTGGATGACAATGGTGTCAGCGCCTGCAGGAAGCGGCGCGCCGGTGAAGATGCGCACGGCCTGCGCCGGGCCGACTGTTCCGGCAAAGCCGCGTCCGGCCGGCGCCATGCCGATCACCGAAAGCCTTGCGGGCACGGACGCGACATCCTCGGCCCGCGCGGCAAATCCGTCCATGGCGGACGCGTTGAACGGCGGCTGGGTGCGAAGTGCTATGAGCGGCTCCGCCAGCACGCGGTCGGCGGCGTCCATCAGGGCGACGCTTTCAGCTTGCGAGGGCGCAGCATCTTCAAGCAGGCGCTCGAGCGCCTCGGCGACCGGAAGCAGCGCCATTATCGGCCTGCCTCTTGGGCGCCTACCTTGTAGTCGCCGGATTTGCCGCCGGTCTTTTCCACCAGCCTGATGCCGGAGATCACCATGGCGCGATCGACCGCCTTGGCCATATCGTAGATGGTGAGGCAAGCGACCGAGACGGCGGTCAGCGCCTCCATCTCGACGCCGGTCTTGCCGGTGACGCGGGCCAGCGCCGTGACCTTCAGGCCGGGCAGCGTCGCGTCCGGTTCGATGTCAACGGATATCTTGGTCAACAGCAGCGGATGGCAGAGCGGGATCAGCTCATGCGTCCTCTTGGCCGCCATGATGCCGGCGATGCGCGCCGTGCCAAGCACGTCGCCCTTCTTGGCATCGCCGTCGAGGATCATTTTGAGTGTCTCTGGCAGCATCGAGACAAGACCCTCGGCGATCGCCGTGCGGGCCGTCTCCGCCTTGTCGCCGACATCGACCATATTGGCTTCGCCTTTCGCGCCAAGATGGGTGAGGGCGGGCGTCATCGTCAGGTCACCTTAGAGCGACGTGCGTCCGTCTGGACGCGCAAAGTGCGCTCCAATGCTTTGAACCTATGCATCGTGCTCTCCGAAAATCGATTCCGATTTTCGGGCCGATGCATCGGCGGGCGCCTTGCCCGTCAAAAGCAGGCGCGTCGCAGTGGCCACGTCCTGTTGCCGCATCAGGCTCTCGCCGACGAGGAACGAACTGATGTCGCTCCGTTCCAGCCTGCGGCAATCTTCGTGCGAGAAAATACCGCTCTCGCTGACCAGCAGGCGGTCGGCCGGCACCATCGTCGCCAGCCGCTCCGAGGTCTCGATGCTGGTTTCGAACGTCCGGAGGTTGCGGTTGTTGATGCCGATCAGCCGTGATGAGAGTTTCAGCGCCCGTTCCGTCTCGGCCTCGTCATGCACCTCGACCAGCGCGTCCATGCCGAGCTCGAAAGCCGTCGTTTCGAGTTCCGTGGCCACGGCGTCATCGACGCTCGCCATGATGATCAGGATGGCGTCCGCGCCCCACGCGCGGGCTTCGAACACCTGATAGGGATCGAACAGAAAATCCTTGCGCAACGCGGGCAATGTCACGGCGTTGCGCGCATCGGTGAGGAATTCAGGCGCACCCTGGAAGGACGGTGCGTCGGTCAGCACCGAAAGGCAGGCGGCGCCACCTTTCGCATAGGCCATGGCCAGTGCTGGCGGATCGAAATCGGCTCGGATCAGGCCCTTGGACGGGCTCGCCTTCTTGATCTCGGCGATCAGCGCGAAATTCCCGGATCCGCGCTTGGCTTCAATGGTCGAGAGAAAGCCGCGCGCTGCATCGGTGTCCTTCGCCCGCGCCTTTATCTCGGCAAGCGGCACGCGCGCCTTCGCCGCGGCGATCTCGTCGCGCTTGTAAGCTTCGATCTTGCGCAGGATATCAGACACGGCTCTATCCGTTCGAAATCTCGACCAGCCGGTCGAGTACTTTCAGCGCCCGGCCGCTGTCGATGGCTTGCGCCGCCGTCGCCATGCCGTCGGCAAGCGTCGTCGCCTTGCCCGCCACCACCAGTCCGGCGCCGGCGTTCATGAGCACCGTGTCACGAAAGGCGCCGGCAGCGCCGCCCAGCATGTCGCGCAGCGCCTGGGCGTTGTAGGCGGCATCGCCGCCGCGCAACTCGTCCTTGGTGTGCCGCTTCAGCCCGACCGCTTCCGGCGTCAGTGTAAAGGTGCGGATCTCGCCGCCGACCAGTTCGGCCACTTGGGTCTCTCCGGTGGTGGTGATCTCGTCGTAGCCGTCGCCATGGGCGACCCAGGCTTGGTCGGCGCCCAGTGCCTTAAGCGTTTCGGCCACCGGCATGATCCATTCCGGCAAGAAGACGCCGACCATTTGCCGGCTCACACTTGCCGGATTAGAGAGCGGGCCAAGCAGGTTGAAGATGGTGCGGGTGCCGAGCTCGACGCGGATCGGGCCGACATGCTTCATCGCCGGATGATGCGCCGGCGCGAACATGAAGCCGACGCCTGTGTCGTGGATGCAGCGGCCGATCGTTTCCGGGGGGATATCGATCTTGACGCCGAGCGCGGTCAGCACGTCGGCGGCGCCGGTCTGCGAGGACAGTCCGCGATTGCCGTGCTTGGCCACCGGCACGCCGCAGGCGGCGATGACGAAGGCGGATGCGGTCGAGATGTTGACGCTGTGCGAATTGTCGCCGCCAGTGCCGACGATGTCGATCGCCCCAGCGGGCGCGTCGACGCGCAGCATCTTGGCGCGCATGGTGGCGACGGCGCCGGAAATCTCGCTCACCGTCTCGCCGCGCACGCGCAGCGCCATCAGGAAGCCGCCGATCTGGCCGGGCGTAGCGTCGCCCGACATGATGATGTCGAAGGCCTCGCGCGCCTCTTCGAAGGAAAGGGAGTTGCCGGCGGCGACCTTGGCGATATGGGTCTTGAGCGCGCTCATCTGGTCAGGGCTTGGGCAACGGCGGTCTGGTCGATGCGAACGTCGTATTGTATCTGCAGCTGCGCCACCAGCTGGTCGAGCAGGTCGTCGGACATGCCGGCGGTGAACGATTTCTGCGCGTCATCCGGCACCGAGCTGGCGTCGGCTCCGGCAGGCTCGAAGACTTCGGCGATCTTGAACAGGATTTGTCCGTCGCCGGTGGGCGAGGGGATCAATCCGGTCCCGCCTTGGCCTTCGCCGAACATCGCAGCCGCCCCTTCCTTGCCGAAATCGACGTCGTCCGCCCCGCGCTTGACGCCGCGCTTGGTCTGCTTCTGAAGCTTGAGCTCGCTCGCGAGCACATCGAGCGTGGCGCCGGCATCGAGACGCTTTTCGAGCTCGTCCGCTTTTGCGGTGAGCCGCTTGGTCGTTTCCGCCGCCGTCCAGTCGGCCACCACTTTCTGACGGACTTCATCCAGCGTGCGGTCGCGGGCCGGCGTGATCGAATCCACCTCATAGAACACGAAACCGTTGTCGGCAGTGGTGAGGTCGGGATTCTCGGTGCCGGGTTCGGCGTCGAACACCGCCTTGATGAGCTCCGGCGATTCCGGCAGGTCCTTGACGATGGTGCCGTCCGGCCTCAGGCCGGTACGATCGATCGCGTCGATGGTGACGACCTTCAGCTTCAGCTTTTCGGCCGCTTGCTTGAGCGTGCTGCCCGAAGCGCGGATATCTTCGTAATTGTCATGCACGTCCAGCAGAATGCGGCTTGCCTCGCCCAGCGCCAGATCCCTGCGGATATCGGCGGACACTTCGGCCAGCGGCTTCACCACTTCGGGCTTGATGTCGGTGACGCGCAGCAGCACCGGACCGAAGGCGCCCTGAACGACCGGACTGACTTCGTTGACATTGAGCGCAAACGCCGCATCTGCCACCGCCTTGTCGGCGATCTTGTCCTTGGACAGCGTGCCGAGCAGCGTGTCGGCTTGCGTCTTGCCCTCGGCGGCGACGATCTTGTCGAAGGTCGCGCCGGTCTTGAGTGAATCGAGCGCGGCCTTCGCGGCATCAGGCGTTTTGAACACGAGCTGTTCGATGGTGCGCGTTTCCGGCGTGGTGTAGCGCCCTTTGTTCTTTTTGTAGTCGTCGCTGACCTGTTGGTCGGTCACGGCACTCAGATCCATGATGTCTTGCGGCTCGAGCCTGACATAGGAGAATTTGCGGTATTCGGGTGCCGCATAGGTCTTCTTGTTTTCCTCGAAATAGGCCGAAAGCGCGCTGTCGGATGGCGCTTCGATCGGCTCGACCAGCGATTTCGGCAAGATCAGATAGTCGATGGTGCGGTCTTCGCCATGATAGAGCGCGACCGCCTTCAAGAAAGTATCCGGAACCTTGAGGCCGTCCGAAACCGCTTCGACGATCTGCTGGCGCACAGCCACCTGGGCGCGATTCCTCAGATAGTCTTCCGGCCGCATGCCGACCTGTTGCAGTATGTATTCGAAGGTTCTCCTGTCGAAGGTGCCGCCGGGGACCTTGAAGGCCGGGTCTTCATGCGTGAGTTGGGCCAGCCGGTCCTTGGACAGCCCAAGCCCGAGCTTGCGGGCCTGCTCATCGAGGACTGCACCCGACACGAGTTGCGCCAGCACCTGGTTGTCGAGGCCGAGCGCCGTCGCCTGCTCGCGGCTGATGCGCTGGCCGAATTGCTGCGACATCACGCTGATCTGGCGATCATAGGCGAGACGATACTCGTTGATCGACACTTTGGTGCCTCCGGCCGTGACAACGGCGTCATGGCCTGCAAAACCACCGACCATCTGCCCGGAAATGCCCCAGACGGCAAAGCTCAACACCAACAATATCAGCAGCGTCTTCGCGACCCAGGTCCCCGCCGCGCTTCTCAAGATACTAAGCATGGTCACTTCCGATTTTTGGCGCATTTTCGCATGCGCCGAGTTTGAAACAAGCGCAATAGCGTCCTTCCGGCCCACTGTCGATTGCTTTGTGGGCTGAGTTTGGTAGTGAGGACGCAGCCGAATCTTGCCCGGAGAAGCAAATCCCATGACGCCAGGAATCCGCCCGCTGGTCGCCGGCAATTGGAAAATGAACGGCACCAGCGCCTCGCTCAACGAACTCAGGATGATCGGCAACGGCTTCATGAGCGGGCTAGATGCGGAAACCGAAGCGCTGGTCTGCGTTCCGGCGACGCTGCTCGCGCACGCCGCAGAGATTTTGTCGCGCACGCCGGTCCGGGCCGGGGGCGAGGATTGCCACACCAAGGAGAGCGGCGCCCATACCGGCTGTATTTCAGCCGAGATGCTGAAAGATGCGGGCGCCAGCCACGTCATCGTCGGCCATTCCGAACGCCGCGCCGATCACAATGAGGACGACGCCATTGTACAGGCCAAGGCGTCCGCCGCGTGGCGCGCCGGACTGGTACCCATCATCTGCATCGGTGAGACGAGAGCAGAACGCGAGGCAGGCGCGACGCTCGACGTACTGTCGCGGCAGGTCGCCGGCTCGGTGCCGCCCGACGCCACGGCGTCGAATACCGTCATCGCCTACGAGCCGGTATGGGCGATCGGCACGGGACTGACGCCGACCGCCGCCGACGTTGCTGAGGCGCATGCGCATATTCGCGAAAAACTGTCGGAAAAGCTTGGCAGCGCGGCGGCGAAGATGCGCATCCTCTATGGCGGCTCGGTTAAGCCGTCGAACGCGGTCGAACTGCTCGGCGTGAAAAATGTCGACGGTGCGCTTGTCGGCGGCGCCAGTCTGAAGGCGGCGGACTTTCTCGGCATCGCTGAAGCCTATCGAAATATCTCCTAAAGCGCGTCGCGTTTGGCCGGCCTAATGCGACGCGCTTTAGGTTGTTGTTTTTACGCATGTCGTTATCGCAAAACCGCTGCACACTTTTGCGCGACATGCTTTAGCATCGAAAGGCTGTCGGGCACTTCGGATAGGCTGTGCCGTAGCGGAAATCGTTGCAAAGGGCGCATTGCTTCCCATATTCCGGCCACGGGCTTGGAAATGCCGTCAAAGCATTGTATTGAGCCGCCTCCAAATCACCGGCCGTATCCGCGGCCGCGCAAGGCTTTGCCAGGGTAAACTATGGAAACCGTATTGATCGTCGTCCACCTCATGGTCGTGCTCGCTCTTGTCGGCGTGGTGCTGCTGCAGCGCTCCGAAGGCGGCGGCCTCGGCATCGGCGGGGGATCGGGCTTTATGACCGCGCGCGGTGCGGCAAACGCGCTGACGCGGGCGACGGCGATCCTGGCAGCGGCTTTCTTCGCCACCTCGCTGACGTTGTCGATCGTCGCCCGTTACGGCGAAAAGCCGATCGATATTCTCGATCGTGTGCCTGTGACCAACGGCGGGGGCGGCGTGCTCAACCAGTTGCCTGGCACCGCGACGCCGACGCCGCCTTCCGGCAACACGGCGCCGACGCTGCCTACCGGCAATGATGCCGCAGCCCCGGCGCCCGCGGCGGATTCGACCACGCCGCCGGCCACAAACGGCGTCACCCTGCCAGTAACGCCGCAGGTTCCAAACCAGTAACCGGCAAACGTCCAGCGCCGCGATCTGTTGTTGTTTGAACACAGTCGCGGCAAATGCTGCACGATCACGAGGATTCGACCGGGCGCGGCACGACAGGGTGCTTGAGGCGTCTCCGATTAATCGATTATAGATTGCGCGCGGCACTTTCGGGGTCCTTGGGGGACGCCGGGCGACGCCGTGGGCAACAAGCATTGAACGATCGGATCTTCGCCATGCAGCTTCGCAGCTTCATTTTAGCCGGCCTTTGTGCCGTGCTCAGCCTTGGTGCGCCCGCTTACGCGGCCATGCCGGCGGGTAATTCGGCCTCTAAAACCGCAGTAAAAATTGACGTCGTCAACGTCGCCGCCAAAAGCGATACGGCGCAGCTAAGGCTCCTCAAGAAGAAGAAAAACCCGACCGCGGACGATCTTGCCCAGATCAGCAAGATCGAAGCCAAGATCGCGGCCGACAAGAAGGCCGCTCGAGCCAAGGCGCTCGAGGCCAGGAAGCTGGCGATGCGCGAGGCGGCCAAAGCCAAGGGCGACGCCGAACGGCAGGCGTTCCTTGCCAAGAAGGGCGTTGCCAAGAATGCCCAGCTGGCTGATGCCAAGCCGGCTAAGAATAAGACCGTCAAGATCATCGAGCCGGTTCAACCCATCGCACCGATCCAGTCGGCCGAGTCAATTCCCGCCGAAGCCATGAACGTCGCGCTGACCGGCAACAACGGGGAATTGCGCAGCGAGCCGATTGGACAGAAGCCGCAGAGCGTCGGTCTCTTCGCCGGCCTGTTCGGCGGCACGTCCTCGTCGATGTCGCTGCTCCCCGAGACCCGCGCCCTCGACGCCGCACTCGCCAGGAAGGAAGCCAAGAAGCAGTTCAAGGTGAAGCCGGAGTTCGTGCCGCAAGAGGTCGAATTCACCGGCTATAGTCCCGGCACCATCGTCATCGATACGAGTGCGCGCCGCCTCTATCTCGTCGAATCCTCATGGACCGCCCGCCGTTACGCGATTGCCGTCGGTCGTGACGGCCTGCAGTTCAAGGGCACGGTCGCCGTCGGCGACAAGCAGGAGTGGCCGCGCTGGATCCCGACGCTCGAGATGCAGAAGCGTGAACCGAAGAATTACGGGCGGTACAAGGACGGCATGCCCGGCGGCGGCGAAAATCCGCTCGGCGCGCGGGCAATCTATCTTTACGACGGCAAGAAGGACACGCATCTGCGCATTCACGGCACCATCGCGCCGCAGTCGATCGGAACGAGCGCCTCCAACGGCTGCTTCCGCATGATCAACGAGCACGTCATGGACCTTTACCGCCGGGTGAAAGTAGGCACCAAGGTCGTCATCATCTGACGCCTTAACGGGTTATCCCAAAAGGGCCGGTCTCGCCGGCCCTTTTGTTTTGGTCGCGCACCACCAGAGCGCCTTCTTGGAAAAAAGCCTTCGCGGTGGTTTTTTCTCTGGCGGAATCAATTCGGCCGCGTTAAGCGATGACTCCCATGGCGCGATATGTATTCATCACAGGCGGCGTGGTTTCCTCACTCGGAAAAGGCATCGCTGCAGCGGCCCTTGGGGCTCTCTTGCAGGCGCGAGGCTATCGCGCACGCATCAAAAAGCTCGATCCCTATCTCAACGTCGACCCCGGCACGATGTCGCCATACCAGCATGGCGAGGTCTTCGTGACCGACGACGGCGCCGAGACCGATCTCGATCTTGGCCACTATGAGCGCTTCACCGGCCGCTCGGCCAACCAGCAGGACAACATCACCACGGGCCGCATCTATAAGAACATCATCGAGCGGGAGCGGCGCGGCGATTATCTTGGCGCCACCGTGCAAGTGATTCCGCACGTCACCGACGAGATCAAGAATTTCATTCTCAACGGCAATGACGACTATGACTTCGTCCTGTGCGAGATCGGCGGCACCGTCGGCGACATCGAGGCGATGCCGTTCCTGGAGGCGATCCGCCAGCTCGGCAACGACCTGCCGCGCAATAACGCCGTCTACGTGCACCTGACGCTTATGCCCTACATTCCAACGGCGGGCGAATTGAAGACCAAGCCGACCCAGCATTCGGTCAAGGAATTGCGCGGCATCGGCATCGCACCCGATATCCTGCTGGTCCGCGCCGACCGCCCCATCCCGAGGGAAGAGCGCCGCAAACTGTCGCTGTTCTGCAATGTCCGCGAGAGCGCGGTTATTCAGGCGCTCGACGTGCCGCACATCTACGACGTGCCGATGGCCTATCACAATGAAGGGCTGGATTCGGAAGTGCTGGCCGCCTTCGGCATCGATCCGGCGCCGAAGCCGCGCATGGAGCCCTGGCAAGCGGTGTCCAAGCGCATCCACAATCCGGAAGGCGAGGTGACCATCGCCGTCGTCGGTAAATATACCGGCCTCAAGGACGCATACAAATCGCTGATCGAGGCGCTGTCGCATGGCGGCCTCGCCAACCGCGTCAAGGTCAAGCTCGACTGGATCGAGAGCGAAATATTCGAGAAGGAAGACCCGGCACCATGGCTGGAAAAGGTCCACGGGATTCTGGTCCCAGGCGGTTTTGGCGAGCGCGGCGCGGAAGGCAAGATCCTGGCAGCAAAGTTCGCCCGCGAGCGAAAAGTGCCGTATTTCGGCATCTGCTTCGGCATGCAGATGGCCTGCATCGAGGCAGCGCGTTCGCTGGCCGGCGTCGAGCATGCCTCGTCGACCGAGTTCGGCCCGACGGAGGAACCGGTCGTCGGCCTGATGACCGAATGGCTGAAGGGCAACATGCTGGAGAAGCGAAGGGAAACCGGCGACCTCGGCGGTACCATGCGGCTCGGTGCCTATCAGGCGGACCTCGCCAAGGGCTCGAAAATCGCCGACATCTACGGTGACACGCAGATTTCCGAGCGCCACCGCCACCGCTATGAGGTCAATGTCGACTACAAGGAGCGGCTCGAGGAATGCGGCCTGGTCTTTGCCGGCATGTCGCCTGACGGCGTGCTGCCGGAAACGGTCGAATACCCTGACCATCCCTGGTTCATCGGCGTGCAGTATCATCCCGAGCTGAAAAGCCGGCCGCTCGACCCGCACCCGCTGTTTGCCAGCTTCATCGAGGCGGCGGTGGAGCAGAGCCGCTTGGTCTAGACCGACAGGCTACCATGCAACCCTACGTCGCTCTGCTTTACAGCATCGTCCTGGGCGAGGGGCGGCGTCTCGTCATGTCCGATCTCAGGGCCATGACGGTAGGCCTGGGGCTGAACAACCCGCGCACGCTGGTGGCGACCGGCAATCTGGTCTTCCAGACGAAAGAGACAGAAATTGCCGTGCTGGAGCGCCGATTGGAGGCGGCGTTCGAAAAGACCTTCGGCCGCCATGTTGACATCATCGTGCGCCGCGCCGAGGACTGGTTGAAGCTTGCGGCCGGCAATCCGTTTCCCGCCGAATCGGCTGCCGCCGCGGACCAGGTGGCGGTGCGCGTGATGCGCCGGCCCGTTCCCGCTGAGGCGGTTACGGCACTGGAGGCCTATGTCGGCAAGGATGAAAGGATGCAGGTGGTCGGCGGCGACATCTGGATCGTATTTTCGCGCGAGACGCCAAGTTCGCGGTTGCTTGCGGCGGTAAGCCATAAACGGCTCGGCGTCGGCACCTCCCGCAACTGGAACACGGTGCGCAGGCTGGCCGCGATGGTCGGTGAATAGGACTTCACTTTCTCTCATAAGCCTAGCGTGCGCACACATCTGCTTCGGAGGTGTCAAGGGAGTTTTGGCCGGGCAGCAGGTTTGGCTTGTGGGGTTGGA
>NZ_JBVVQU010000038.1:0-64598 GCF_055811555.1 Mesorhizobium sp. WSM4813 | reverse complement strand
AAGGTGGATGTTGAATCACCGGAGAAGCTCGTCGTCACATCACAATCGATTCATCGATCACGGGACGTGCTCTAGACGAGCGTCCAGACTACTTTTTGGTGAAGTCGATACGCAACTTGTCGCGATACACGCCTATCCTCTTGCTCGCGCGATCGACGATGTCCTCGTAGAGCAGTGTTTCGGTATATAGCTCGCCGAGGTTCCGTCCACTGTCGGGATCGGGTAGGTCGGTCGTCCGAAAGTAGCTCCTGCCCGAGGCAAACCTCGTCCAGCCGGCCATCCGCAGCGGATTGAGCGTATCGCCGATGAGGTATCCGTAGAACTTCTTCAGGCGGCCGTTCGACTTAGCGGCGAGCAGGTGGGCGTACTCTGACAGGTCTCCGGTGTGGTCGTCCATGCTGACGCCAGGGGCCTTGAACTCGATGATTATCGCGGAGCCTTCCTTATCGAAGATCGCAATGTCAGGGCGCATGGCTGCGTTCTCGTCAGCCCGACGGCGCAGCGTTGCAGTCATCTCTGCGTCGATGTCCGCATCAAAAAGCTTCTCCCCCTCTTTCCACTCGATCTGCGCCAGCGGCTTATCCGAAGCGATGTATTCGTAGTACTGATATTCCTCGCTCAGTAACCAGATGTCGTGATCCGATGTTTCGCGGCTGTCCTTCTTCATAGGAAAGAAGATGCTGTGGATGACCTGCTCGTCCTTGCGCCGTTGTCCTTCCGGAGCTGTTTGAACAGCGAGCCCGCGATTGCAGGCGAGCTCAAGGATTTCGACAATAGCAGCCCGCCGCACCACGAGCTGCGACAGACTGGCCATGTCAAACGTCTTGAGCGAAGACGTGTACTTCCAGGACAGTTCGTGGATCTTGTGTCTGAAGTCGGCGGTGTGCGGTTCCGCCTTCTCGATCTCGGCCCTGAGATCAAAGATCTCCGCCGTATCGGCGATAATGCGCTCCTGATACTTCTTTAGCACTCGCTCGGCGACCGAGTTCGCGCTGTCGCCGTAAACGACCCTTGTGTCGGTGTCGGTGAGCATTGCCGGAATGACGCCAAACTTTTCGGTCACGTCCTTGATAACGTCGTCCTTGCTCCAGCCGGAGGGGGTGACCATATCCTCGATGATGGGATCGATCTGGTCAAAGATCCCGGCAAACGACACGGTCTCGTCGGCAAAGAGGTCCGTCACCGGAATATCGTCGGGAATGTCGTCGAAGCCGTCGCGCTGCTCGTTAACCCGTTTGTCTAGGAGGTCGCCTTCGACGAGGACGATGTGGTGGAACCCCTCCACGGACCTGTTCTGTTCGGCGACAGTGCGGAGGTAGCGCCTAGTGATATCCAGTACCGGCGATGATCTGGCGCAGAACGAAATGGCGTTCCGCGGTAGATCGTAGGTCTTCGCGTCTAGCCGGTAATGAGAAATGGTGAACTTTACTCTCCTCCCCAGCGGGTTGCCCGACCGGGGATCGCGTTCCTCCACCTCAGCGGGTTTAACCGCCGTTACGAGGGGAAGGTCGGTGGCACGTAGGCTGTTCCGCTCGACGCGGCCCTTGGGATACCGGGTCTCAAACTTGATAACGAAGTCGCCGAGCCGTGATTTGAGGCTGACCAGCCTCTGCAGAAACGCGATTAGCATGTTGCGGCGCATGTTGGTCGCAGAGAAAATCTCGCCCAACGGCTCCGACTTATAGAGCCGCGCGCGAGGCGCCTCCTTCAAGCCTTCTAGCCGGATCGCGGTGCCGCTGTCCTGCGACTTGCCGTCGGTTACAATGAAGTCGGCAAATTCGATCTTCTTCCTCCCGGCAGCCAAGGGCAGGGTGCGGGTCAGCGTGTTCCCGCCGCTGCGGTAGGTGCTCCGGATCCCGACCTTCTCGAAGTGGTGAAAATACTGGATGCGCCCGGCGCCTCTGCATTTACCGATGCCAGCTATGGCGAGGTCGTCCTTGTAGGAGGTATCTTTGGTCAAGAAGGCGTCGGTCTGGTCGTCCCCAAAGCCGCAACCATTATCTGTGCAGGTGATCGTAATATCCGTGCCATCGCCGAGAAGTCCGGCTGTAATGATGTCGACCTCGATTGACACCTCTAGGCTGCGCGTCGCGGGATCTTGATGCTGCCTGATTAGAAAAGCGTCGATCGCGTTCGAGATCAATTCTTCGAGTACGACGTATCCGTCGGAGCTGATTTTGGTGTTCTTCAGACTCCCACGAATGTCGAGCGTCATCTGTGATCCGTCGTCCGATTTGACCCACGGACCATCGTTGAGGGCGCGGCCCGGTTGAAGTCAAGAGCCTTCCGTGTTCGGCATCACGTGGCAAGCCGGGAGCGGACGTTGGGGGACATGCAGTTAGTCTTCGATTTAGTCGAGAGGGCATTGGCAAACAGCGGGCAGTATCTGCCACGTGGGACCATTAGCTGCCAGTCCGCTCACGGCCCCTTAGTAGACTGAAAGGCTGCATCTTTCAGTTTCGACGAAAGTGCTCCGAAGGTCCATCAAACTCGGCATGACTGCTGGTGTCACGTACGGTCGGCGAGGTTCACCCTCAGGTCACGGGTCGAAAGATCCAGAGTTCTGGTCGATGTGGCAACGCCAAGGCTAACCTCGACATCGCCCTCGCAGCAGTCCGGCTTCTCGAGCCCACGACAGAGGAGGTAGAGACGGCTGCCGACTTCGAGGCCGCCGCCTCCGCAGCCAATCTTTCGCTTGATGCCGGTGAAAGCCAATTGGTCGCGATGCTTCTAAGCCGCGGCGGCCTGGCATTTGTCACGGGCGACAAGAGAGCGGCCAAGGCCGTCAGCATGGTCTTGCCGATGGTACGGCAAAAGTTGGTTTGTCTGGAGCAAGTCCTGCAGATCATGATCGAAAGGGACAGCTTTGGTCCAATACGGGAGGCCGTCTGTCGCGAGCGCGCTTCCGATAGGGCCATCGCGAATTGCTTCCAGTGCTCGACCCGTGACGTGAACCTTCCGTCGGTCGTCCAAGGCCTTGAAAGCTACACCAAGGCGCTTCGGTCAGAGACCGGCGACCTCCTAGTGGCCAGCTTCGATAGCCTATCCTCGGAAGTTTCTTAGGAATACGGCATATGGGGCACGCAAGGTCGCGACTAGGTTGATCTTTCGGACCTTGGGTTCCTGATCGTTCAGCAGAACGGGCGCATCGAGGATTTCGAGGCATGCCTTGTCGACCTTGCCTGCGATATACTTGCTGCCGATCCGACCTGTGCTCGGGCCGACGGGTACGCGCGTCTGGTCCAGCGGAAGGGACATATCGACCCGCTGGAGGTCCGCTATCACCAGGGCGAACCTCGAGCCGAGCACCCGGATCTCTGGTGGGATATTGGTCCAGTTCTTGTTGTCGGACGAGTACTCGGCCGCTTCGAGTGGCTCCGCGAAGTGGTTGGAGGTCATCTGCTCCATCACCAGGTGGATGGGCGCCCCCTTTGCCGCGAAGGTGCCGGCGAACGGCTGCACCATCGAGCTGGGGTGGCAGGTATTGCCGCCATAGCCCCACATGGCATAACCTGCTTCGTCGATCTCTTTGGTCTTGCGGGCGATGATGTCGTCGAGGCCTTCATTGGCGTGGGTGCCGACCTTCATGAAGAGGACACCTGCGCCCGGCTTGAAAATCTCGTTCATGTCGTCTGTCCCTCCAGATACTCGACGTAATACTCTTCATCCGGGGCCTTGCCCCAGTCAGGCCTTTTCCTTTCCCGCACGTATCGAACCTTGGGCGGTTGCGACATTCCATAGAAGTTGGCCATGCGCTCGGCCGCAATGGGTTGGCTCGGCCCCTTTAGCAGTTGCCGATCGGGTAGCGATGTGACGAAGAGATTGCAGGACCTCAAGTCTGGATCGTCGTCCAAGTGATATTGGTGCAGCTTTCGCTGCATGCGCGAGACGAAGAAACCATGTTCGTTCGCATGTCGCTGGACGTTGGCGAGCACCACCTTGGGCCAAGGCCGATCGTCGTCATCGGCGATCACGATCATCCCTTCGCCTATCCCCTTCACGGCCTCGATCCCGCGATCGACGAAAACCTTAACGCTTTCGCCGCCGTTTGAAGCGCCCCACGGCGGGTTAGTGTAAAAGCAGTCGAATTGCGTCGTATCGGGGAACGGCTCGAGCACATTGTATAGCTGGGCGTCGAGATGCTCGATCCGCTCCTTGTCGGCGAACCTCTTGACCGACTGGATCGTCCGCTCGTCAAAGTCGAAGACGGTGATCTTGGTAGGCCCGAAGTCGAGAACGTCCCTAGCCTTAAGATAAGCGACGCACACGCTAATCGCGTCCCCGTCACCGCTGAACATCTCGCGCGCGGCGCCTATGTCTATGTCCGGCAGTCGACGGCCGATCAACTCGTCAACAATCCCGAGAGCCGGCGACGCCAATATGGCCTTGCCGAGCGAGCGCGGTCCCTTGGCTGGAAAGACGCCATCGTCATGGATGAAGATCTCGGTCGTTCAGGGTCTGGCATCAGCCGTCCGGGCTTTGAGAAGCTTCTGGCGGCGATCTGCGAAGGTCGGGTTGGTGCGGTCCTCGCCATTGAAGCCTCTCGGCTGGCCCGCAATGGCCGGGACTGGCATACGCTCATCGAGTTTTGCGGCCTTGTCGGAACGCTCATCATCGATGAGGACGGCATCTACGAACCGCGTCATCCCAACGACAGGTTGCTGCTCGGCATGAAGGGCACGATGAGCGAACTGGAGCTTTCGATCCTGCGGGCCCGCTCGATCGAAGCCCTGAAGCAGAAGGCACGACGGGGCGAACTTTTCCTGACGGTGGCGATCGGTTACGTCAAGTCGGGCCGGAACCGGATCGAGAAAGACCCGGACCTGCGGATCCGCGAGGCGATCGATCTTGTATTCCGGCGTTTCGACGAACTGCAGAGCATCCGGCAGGTGCATCTGTGGCTGCGCAGCGAAGGCATTATGCTCCCTGCCGTAAATTACACGCGCGCGGCGGACAGGGCGATCGTCTGGAAGCTGCCCGTCTACAATACGGTGCACCACATTCTCACCAACCCGATCTACGCCTGCGCCTATGCGTTCGGGCGAACCTGCAGCAAAGTCACCATAGAGGCCGGACGCAAACGGATTTTGCGCGGGATCAGGCGCGATCGCGCCGACTGGGAGGTCTTGCTCATCGACCATCACGAAGGTTACCTGAGCTGGCACGATTTTGAGAGGAATCAGCGCCTGATCACGGACAATGCCACAAGCAAAGGCTTGGTGCCGCGCGGTGCTCTTCGCCGGGGCGAGTTGCTGCTCGGCGGTCTTGCGCTGCGGCCATTGCGGCCGCAAGCTGCATGTCTCCTATTCCGGCAGCAACGGCAATACAGGGCGCTATCATTGCCGCGGAGCGCAGCTCAACCACGGAACCGACCCGTGCATTGGCTTCGGATCGTTGCGGGTCGATCAGGCGGTCAGCGCGGAGGTTCTTCAACGCCTTCAACCGCTCGGCATCGAAGCGGCGATCAAGGCCATCGAGACCTCCACCGTGAAGGCTGGAGAGAAGCGGCGCCATGTGGAGCTCGCACTCGAGCAAGCACGTTATGAAGCCGCCCATGCACGCCGCCAGTATGACGCCGTCGACCCGGACAACCGGCTTGTAGCAGGCGAACTGGAGCGACGCTGGAATGCCGCGCTCGTAGCCGTCCGCGAGCGTCAGGACGAGCTTGACGCGCTCGACCGCCACAAGCCTGAGGCTCTGGAGACGAGGAACGGCGGAGCCTGCTGCGCATGGGCGCCGATCTCGAACTGGCATGGCATCATGCCAATGCCACCGCTACCACGCGCAAGCGGATCATCCGTGCCGTGATCCGCGAGATTGTCGTCGCCATCGAAGACGACCACATCAAAATGCTGGTGCATTGGCAGGGCGGCGACCATACCGCGCTTTCGGTCAGGAAGAACAAGGCAGGCCATCACCGTTGGGGCGCCCCGCCGGACATCGAGGAACTGATCCGTGCCCTGGCACGCCAATTGCCGGATAGAGCGATCGCATCGCTTCTCAACCGGCTCGGCAAAACCACGGGTCGTCAGAACGGATGGACGCAGTCCCGTGTCTGCACTTTCCGCAACCAGCACGACATCGCCGTCTACAAAAAGGACGAACGGTCGGAGCGCGGCGAGTATACATTGCAGGAAACGGCTGCGAAGCTCGGGCTGCGGCCAATGACCGTGCTGCGCATGATCCGCGCCGGCGATCTGAAGGCCGAGCAGTATTGCAAGGGTACGCCCTGGATCATCCGTCATGAAGATATCGAGCAACTCGATATCCAGCACCATTCCGGCAGGAGCGGACACTGTCCATTATCACAATCACAGGATCAGCAGATCCAGCTTTTTCAATAACATAGCGAGGTGTGCATTATGTCGTGGGATCGGTCTGGCCGGTGGTGATCAGGTTTCCATGGCCGTCCGGGATTTAGCGCGATCGCTGTCCGCGCTTTCGCCAGTGCCCCTGGACGGTTAGATACGGCTCGCAAGGAGCATCAGGTATGAGAGGCGGCTCGTCCGGTCGGATCGGCTTCCTCTTCGGGAATGTCGTCGAATGACGAGTAGTTCAGATTGTAGAGTTTGGAATAGAGCCCGCCCATAGTCATCAGTTTGTCGTGGTTGCCGGTCTCAATAACCTGGCCGTTCTGAAGCACGATGATACGATCGGCACCTCGGATTGTGGCGAGACGGTGAGCGATGACAAGCGCAGTCCGGCCTTCAAGGAGCTTTCTGAGAGCCTTCTGGATCAGCATTTCCGTGTAGCTGTCGATGCTGGCGGTGGCCTCGTCAAGAACAAGGATCTTGGCGTCGGCGACGAGAGCGCGGGCGAAACTGACAAGCTGGCGCTGGCCGAGAGAAAGATTGCCGCCGCGTTCGCCGAGTTGAGTTTCATACCTGTCGGGAAGGCTCATGATGAAGTCGTGGGCTCCGACCGCCTTGGCGGCCTCGATCACCTTCTCGCGCGTGACTTCCGTCTTGCGGTAGCGGATGTTCTCGAAAACCGTCCCGGTGAACAGAAACGGCTCCTGCAGCACCATGGCGATCTGGTTGCCGAGCGATTCCTGTGTGAGATCGCGCACATCATGTCCGCCGACCAGCACTTGGCCTTGCTGAACATCATAGAAGCGATGGACGAGGGCCATCGCGCTCGATTTACCAGAGCCGGTCGGCCCGACCAAGGCGACCGTCTCGCCAGGATTGACCCGGAAAGAGACGTTTTTCAGCACCGGCTGTTTGGGATCGTACCCGAACGTGACGCTCCTGAACTCGACCGAGCCGTCCATTTCGGGCGCAAGGATCCTGGCATCCGGTTTGTCCTGGACCTCGATCCTGACGTCGAGCACATCGGTCAGGCGCTTGCCGGAGGCCATTGCGCGCTGCATGACGGAATATTGCAGAGTAAGTGAGCGAATTGGGTCAAAGAAGCGTTGGATATAAAATATGTAGGCGACCAATACGCCTACATCGACGCGGCCAGTCATGATCATGGAGCCGCCGACCACAATGACGACAGCCATGGCGAGGCCGGTGAGGCCATCGACGATCGGGACCATGACCTGTGCATATTTGGCAGCGGTCAGGTGGGTCGTGAGGTCGGCATTTGCCTTGTCGTCATACAATACGAAGTTGACGTACTGGCGGTCCATGGACTGGACGGTTCGGACGCCTTGAATCGCTTCGGCCAATGCGCCGTTGACGACTGAATTGGTCTCTTGTGCAGCCATGAAGGCCTCGCGGGCACGCGGCAGCCACACGATGCGAATAATCAACAGGGCCGGCAAGACCGAGAGCGTCAGAAAGCCGAGGTTGAAGTTGACCGACAGCATTACGAAGATGATGCCGAAGAGAAGCGCAATGTCGCCTAAGGAGTAGATCGAGTTTTCGACAAATTCGTGGATAGAGTTGACGTCGCCCTGAAGGCGAGACATCAGGCGTCCTACCTCGGTTTTGTCCATGAAGGAGAGCGATACCTTCTGCAGATGGGCAAACATGGCGCGGCGGATGTCGAAGAGGACGTTCTCGGCCATTTTCCCTACCACGGTTTCTTGCGCGTAGGCGGCGCCGAAATTAACCAGAATGGCAAGCGCAAACGCGATGGCGGCCTCAAGCAGGGCGAAGGCATCAGCGCCTACCGGAGTTATGGCGTGGTCGATCGCGTAGCGGATGATCAGCGGGATGAGAAGCTGCGTGCCAGTGAAAATCAGCAATGCGGCAAGCGAGACGACCGCCATGGCTCGGTAGGGACGAACGAAGGCCCATATGCGGCGAATGATGTTCTTGTCGAAAGCCCGGCCAAAGATCTCCTCCTCGATGCGATGGGACCCGACGACCGCGCGCGGAGGGCGTCTACCGCTATCATTCGGTTCGATTTCGAGTTCGTTGGCGTGCCGCTTGGCCATCAGAGCGCGCCTCCAAACGTGGTCGCAATGTCATCTCCCGGGCGCAACTGAAGGTCATAAAGGGCCTTATAGCGTCCTCGCTTGGCCAAAAGCTCTTGATGGGTGCCGCGTTCCACGATCTCGCCGTCGTCGACAAACAGAATCCGGTCGGCGTGCTTGAGTGAACTCAGCCGGTGGGCGATGATGATCGTCACCCTATCCTTGGCGAAACGCCGTATCGCCGCGCGGATGCGCTGCTCTGTGGCGGCGTCGATCGCGGCCGTTGAGTCGTCGAAAACGACGATTGATGGGCGCAACATCATCGTGCGAGCTATGGTGAGACGCTGACGCTGGCCGCCCGAGAGAGAGGCGCCACGTTCGCCGACGACCGTCTTGTAGCCAGCGGGGAGGCCGAGGATGTAATTGTGCAACTGGGCGGATTCGCTAGCGCGCTCGATCGGCTGTTCCTTCGCCCAGGGGTCGCCATAAGCGATGTTGTTCTCGATCGTGGTTGTGAACAGGAATGCATCCTGCTGTACGACCGCGACCGCCTTGCGAAGCGATGCGAGGGTGACCCCGCGGATGTCCTGCCCGTCAAGCATGATGGTGCCACCAGTCACGTCGTAAAAGCGGGGGATCAGGTGAGCAATTGTCGACTTGCCAGAACCCGGCGGACCCACGATCGCGATCGTCTCGCCCCTACGGGCGCAGAAGGTAATATTCTTTAGAATGACGCGGTTTCCGGTGCCGGGATATGCAAACGAGACATTGTCGAAGCGCAGAGTTCCTTCACCGATCTCGAGCGGTCTTGCACCGGAAGCATCCCCGATCGTGATGTCCTGGTCGAGCAGACTGAAGACGCGCGAACCGCAAGTGTAAGCGCGGGCAAAGCCGTTGACCATCAGTCCGATCTGGCGGACGGGCATTTGCAGGATCGTCATGAACGTCAGGAACGTCGTGAGCGTTCCAACGCTGATCTGGCCGGCGATGAGTTTGTCGCAACCGACCCAGAGGACCAACCCCATGGCGACAAAGAAGGCGAGGGTCATTGCCGACGTGTTGGGCACGTACACGTCAACCTGCTCGTGCGCGAGTTCGAGCGCGTTTGTCGAGGCGATGTCGAACTTCGCCATCTCATGAGCCTGTGCTGAAAACGCCCGGACAACGCGGATGCCCGCGAGATTTTCTTCCATCACGCGGCCCAGGACGGAAAGCCGCTCCTGCAGGTCGAGCCAGATGGCGCGTAGCTTAAGCTGGGTGACCGACGATCGCCAGGCTACGAAAGGCACGAAGCTCAGCGCGAACAAACCGAGCACCGGGTCGGTTGAGATCATCATGCAGGCGCCTATCCCGATCAGCATGGTGAGCAGAAGGAACCTAACCAGGGCGGTGGAAAAATACATCCGCACGCCGTCGAGATCGAGGATGCCGAGGGTGATCAGGTCGCCTGAATGCACCCGGTCGTGAAAGGAAAAGCTCAGGCGCTGGACCTTATCGTAACAAGCAAGCCGCAGTTCGTACGCGACGTGGTGCCCGACGGCTTCGGCAAAGTAGTTTTGCGCCATCGTAAAGAGGCCGCGTAGCGTACTCGCGCCGAGCAGCAGGAGAGCAGGAGTCCAGAGGGCTTGTTCTGCAGCCGTCACCGTGACACCGCCCCCGATGGCTACTTGGGTCTGGTCGACAGCCCGGCCGAGAAGCTGGGGAATGAGCAACTGCAGGATTACGGCTACCATCGTCGAACCGATAGCTAACCCGACCTGCCACGGGTGCCTCAAATTCATGCGCGTAATGCGCAGTAGCGTGCTCAAGCCCCGGCCCCACCCGGCCGCTTTTACATGCGCGGACGATTTGAGAGAGGTCGTGCCAACAGCATCACTGCCCACCGAGTGCCCCCGACTGAATTTTCCGCCTTCGGAAGCGAGCCGGTCGACTCACATCAAAGACGTCCCTCCAAGTTGATCCTGGCCACCATCGGCTCAACATGCTGATCCGGCGAGTTGCGCCACGGCTTCGCTCGCTGGCATGTCGATCACCGTGATTCCGCTCGCCGCAAGGAAACGGGCTTCGTTTCTGGTCAGCGTTTGCCCGTCCATTATCGCGTAACGAGGGCCTTCTGAGCGCTTCATGATCTGCCTGGCGTAAGTGCGCAGCATCTGATCATTGAAGCGGCAGCCGACGAAGAAAAAACCCCGGTCGACGCGTCGTTCCTTGACCACGTCAGGGATAGGCGTCTGGATATCGATTTCAGTCAGGGCTTCGACATAGTCGGAATCGGCGATGAGGAAATTTGCGGCCGGCCTAATACTGCCATGTGGCGCATAGAGAACCGTCTTTGTCGCTGCTCCAGCCTCGAGTTCTCTTCCCGACAAGTCGTAAGTTCTGGTCCAAATGTCGCCAACTTCGTTTGCCCGCGTAACGCCTTGTATCTCGACGACGTCGGTTCGGCCGGCCTCTGCCAGGGCCGCGCGCATGACGCCTTCGTACCAGCTGTCGATGATGAGGGAGAGCGGGAGGTTTGCGAGCCAGGCGTGGAGGATGCTCGGCGCCGCCGGCCCGGCAAATATATCAGTCATCCAAGCTTGAAGTGTGCGGCGATGCCGGCGCTGTTCGATGAACTGCGCGACCGACCACATATTGGTGCGGATCTTCGAGGGGGCTGGCGCCCGCGTGTTGAGTGCCTCGGCAACGGCTTCGGGGGTACACGGTACAGGCGGCTCAGCAGAGCTGAGCCGGAGCAGACCCGGACCGAGATACGGGATCACCTGATCGGAGACTAACGCTCGTCTGGCCAGCTCAAGCAGCTTTCGGGCAAAACTGTCCCGGACGACGACTAGGTGGCCCGAGGTCGGTATCGTGTTCATGCTCGTTTCCTCTTGATGCCTCTCATTGACGGGCGGCATCAGTCCCCGTCGGAAAGCTTCCTTGCCTCGACGGTGATCGGCAGACGCGTATGCGGCGGAAGATCGGGAAGGAGGAGCCGCCAGCCGTTCCTGAGCGTTACGACCCCGCCCCACAGATCCTGGTTCTCGAACTTGATAATCGGCTCCTCGATATCCTTTTTGGGGACATACGCCGACAACCCGGCCTCGGTCCTGCGGATCATTACTTTCATGCGGCCGTTCCTTCATTGGCGTTTTCTTCGGCACTGCAGGGAGCGTCGGCGTTGTCGAGGCTCGTCAATTCACGCGCTCGCATGCCGACGACCGTCCCACGGTCGATCCATTCGACCGCGTAGATGAAGAACTGCTGTAGAAACGTGCCAATGTCGCGCACATAACCCTCTTCGCCCTTGCGCACGAGATTTTCGCCGATCTCCCTGCCAGGATAGGTGCCGTCATTCTTAATGTGGCGAGTGGCACGGACCCGCTCTCCCGGCTGAAATTGGGGAGGTCTGCGGATTTCCACCTCCTGTTCGCGTGCGAGCCGCATGGCGGTTCCTTGGTTCTCTGAGGCTAGTGTCATTGATGAGGCGCGCAGGCATTCCCCGGGGCAGCCAGTTGTGTGGGTACCCAGTGGACTCAGGCAGGAACGCAGGTCTTCGGCACAGGACACACCGAAGCACATTGCTGCGTGTCGAAAGCTCCCTCGCATTCGGTGCACTTCTGCAGCTCGACCACGTAGCTCTCGCCTTTGAACTTGATCGCACCCGACGGGCATTCGAATTCGCAGGCGCCGCATTGTGTGCATTGGGATGCGATGATCTTGAAAGCCATTTTGATTCCTGATTCGAGTAAATGAGATAGGTTCAGGCCGTCGCGGCGAGTGCCTGGACGCCGGACTCGGCGGCGTAAATCGAGCTGATTGCCGTTTCGATGTAGTCATGGCCGTAAGCGTCGGTTGCTCGGATACCGGCGGCCGCGAGCTGATCCTTGGGGCAATCTCCAATTTTTACGCAAAGCACTACGTCTACGCCTTCAAGCGCAGCGATGACCCCGTCGAGAGTGGCCTTCTCGCCCCAACCCCCGAGGCAATACTGCTCAACCTTGCGGTGCCCGATAAAGTTGATCCCTATCGGCGACGCTTCATACACCTGGAATTCCTTAGCATGGCCGAAGTGTTCGTTGACGCGGCCGCCGCCCTTAGTCGCCACCGCAACGAGGAGGGACTTGCCGGAGCTCGTTGTCTTGACCATTCCGATCGCTTCGCTCCTGGCTGCCAGGCGATCACGGCGCTCGTCCGTGACCAGCTCCCGATAGGCTTCGCGCTTGCCGGCATCGTAGGTGAGCTCGCCGGGAATCTGGTCAAGTGTGAATTCCTGGCCACGATCCTCGCCCAGCAGGCCGACGGCATCTGCCCGGCACTGCCGGCAATGGCGCATCAACTTGGCGCCGCCTTCAAGACGATCCTGAAGAGCCTTCATTTCCATTGCATTTGGGCCGCGCTGCCCGGTCAGTCCGTAGTGCGTTCCGTGCGCGGGGTCCGAAATCAGGGGCATGACGTTGTGCAGGAACGCGCCGCGCTGCTTGACCCACTCATTCACCTCAACCAAGTGCTGGTCGTTCACGCCAGGGATCATCACCGAATTGATTTTAGTGAGGATGCCGCGCGCGCTCAGCATCTCCAAGCCAAGCATTTGCCTCTCGTGCAGAATCCTGGCGGCTTCGGTGCCGACGTAGCGGCGATGGTCGTAAAAGATCCAGGGATAGATCTTTGCGCCGACTTCCGGATCGACCATGTTGATCGTGATCGTCACGTGATCGACATTCATGTCGGCAAGCTCGTCGACGTGGTCCGGCAGCGCGAGCCCGTTCGTAGAGACGCAGAGCTTGACGTCGGGGATTTCCCTGACGACGCGTTCGAACGTCGCCTTCGTCTTCTCCCAGTCGTAGCAGGCATCGCCCGGTCCGGCGATCCCAAGCACGGAAAGCTGCGGCACTTCATTGGCGACCGCGATCACCTTGCGTACTGCCTGATCGGGCGTCAGCTTTTCCGAGACAACCCCGGGCCGGCTTTCGTTGGCGCAATCATATTTGCGATTGCAGTAGTTGCACTGGACATTGCAGGCCGGCGCGACGGCGACGTGCATGCGCGCGAAATAGTGGTGCGCCTCTTCTGAAAAGCACGGGTGATCCTTGATCTTGTCCCAGATGGCCGAATCCACATCGTCCAGCCTTGTCGACGACCCGCAGGAGGAAGATGCGCAGCCACCCGACTTCGCGCTCACCAGCAACTGGTCGGAGAACCTCGCGCCGGTCAGGCTCTCAACTGAAATCACCGGTGCGGCCATTGAAGGGCTCCGTTACGGGTTAACGTCGCGGTTCGAAGCGCAAGAGCAATGCCAACTGAAAAGGTGGCGCTAGTTCACGAATTGGCTTTGCGCGTCGGATATCATGGAGTTGCTCCGACATAGCTTTGTCGGACTTCTAACAGGACTATGTTAGAAGGTGAGGAAGACGACCCGGCCGGACATCAGTTCAATATAGAAATCCCGCGTCGACCGCTCGGCCGTGATCGCCCTCGGCACAACTCCCGACCGGTCTTCCGACGAGGATGTCGCTCTCGGCGACGGCGAGCTCGTCCGCGGTGAAGTTGCCACTGCTCACTTGGTCTGCATGGTTCCGATTCAGGAGAGTGGGGTGACTCCTTTCTGCGATCGGCAAGACGTCGGCAAAGGGCGGGTGATGAAGGGGTGTGACAGCATCACACAGTCGCGCAGCTTTGGCCCGGGCTCCGATACATGGGCGTAGCTGGCGCGGTGTTCTCGTTCTCCACGTCATGAGAACGCTAGAATTTCTTCACCTCAATACCGTGTCGGCGCAAAGCGTATCCGACCTGTCGTGGCGTGACGCCGAGGACACGGGCGGCCTTGGCCTGAACCCAGCCGACCTTCTCCATCGCGCCGATCAGCCGATCGCGTTCCGTCAGGCGCGGGCCTATTGCAGGGAGAGCGGGATCGTTTGTAGGGTCGGCAGTGTGGGGTCGCACGTTATCCTGCGGGGCGCCGAAGCGCCCGGCCGGCATCGGCAATCCGGCGGGCATTATATTGCTTCGAAATCGGTGGTTGCCGGTATTGCCGCTGAGCGAATCAGCTTTTTTCCAGAGGAGCCAAGATAGGCATTGGTTATTGTTGCAGGCAAAATCCGATGGAGCGATTGTCCTTGAGCGCGCTAGCGTGGCCGTCCTTTGCACGCAGTTCTCCAATTCTCGCACGTTACCGGGGAAGTAGCATTGCGAGATAAACTCGAGCGCCGACGGCGCGAAGGCGAGTTCGAGATGGTTCTCCTTGTTGAATCGTTCGAGGAAGGCGCTCGCAAGACGAGGGATATCCCCCGGTCGCTCTCGGAGCGGAGGGAGGATGATTGGCACCACATTGATGCGATAATAAAGGTCGGCCCTGAAATCCCCGTTTACGACAGCCGACTCGAGATCCCTGTTGGTGGCGCATATAAGTCGCACGTCGACCTGCAGCGTCTTGGTACCGCCAACACGCTCCAGTTCGCCTTCCTGCAAGACGCGTAATAGCTTGGCTTGGAAGGCAGGTGAAATCTCGCCGATCTCATCGAGTAGCAGCGTTCCCCCGTTTGCCAATTCAAAACGGCCGGCGCGCTGGGAAATTGCCCCGGTGAAGGCGCCTTTTTCATGTCCGAACAGCTCCGACTCCAGAACGCTTTCCGACAGTGCGGCGCAGTTCAACTTGACGAAAGACTTCCTCCGCCGGCGCGAGAGCCTATGTATGGCTTGCGCGAAAAACTCCTTGCCGGTGCCGCTCTCGCCCCTCAGGAGCACGGTGGAATTCGTCCTTGCTACAATGGAGACGGTTTCGAGCACCTGCTTGAGTGCGGGGCTCTCCCCGATGATCCCATCCATCTTGACGGGCGCATGCGGGACGGGGTCGGTCCGGTCCTCATCGGACGAATTCTCCGCTGTCCAGCGCTCATCGACGCGCCGCTCACGATCCCTAGTCAAGCCGCGATGCAGGCGAATAGTGCGGCCGACGAGGTTGGCCACCATCGTCAGGAAGCAGATGTCCTCATCGTAGCGGGACCCGTTTGCGCTGTCTCTTACGATCGACAACGTCCCAAGAATCCTATCCTCAGCCTTAACCGGGATGCCGATAAAGGCCATCGGGAGGGAACTGACACCAGGACGTGTTTGAAGGTCGGCCTGAAACAACTCGGACGTGCTGAGGTCCGCGATGACGAGCCGCGTGCCCGTAGCGACGATTTGATTTATTGCGGCCTTTGGTATGATGGGGTGAGTGCCTGATGGGCCGCTGCCGGCACTCGCGGCGATCTCCGGCTCACCTTCAGAGTCCAGGACAAAGATTGCTCCATGACGCATTTGCACAAACGACGGGAGAGTGTTCGCGACATTGGCCAGCGTAACCTCTAGCCGGGCGGGAGCCGTCAGCGCCTTCGACACCTCGTAGATTCCCCTGAGCCAGTCATCTGCTTCGAACATCCCTTCACCGGCGGGTTTGCGGAAGGTGTCTCGACGTCCTGCTTCGTTGACCCGATCCGGGGATATATGAGCCATGGAAAGGCCTCAGGGGTTGTGGTCAGGGTGCTCCTCCCAAGCGCCTTTTCATCAGTTCAGGAAGTTCACTCGCTCCGCAATTTGGCGAGATGGTGCCGGCAAGATTGCGCTTTGTCGCGAGTTCGGGAGTACACAGGTGCACACCCGCCGAAACGGTGCCAAAGCCGATCATCCGAACTTGAAGAGGACGCCGAAGCCGCCACGCGGATAATTCCATTCGATCTCGCCGCTGGCCTCGCACAAAACGCGGCAGGTGCCGCACTCCATGCAGCCATCGGCGGTGATTTCAACTTGACCTTTGTCGTTCAACTCATAGCATTTCGCCGGACAGACGCGGGTCAGCGCGAGCAGATTCGCGCTTGGTTGCTTGTGCGGTCGCACCTTTATATGCGGACGGCCGGAGTCCACCAGATAGCGGTTCTGGTAAAGCTTGTCTTCGACACGTAATTCTGTCCCTGGGTTCGTCATGTCATCAGTGCCTCACCGCCACGCCAATGCCAGGCGGATCGCGTCGCTGACCAGCCCCAACCGCGATCGCGCCTTGATGAAGGCTGCCGTGGTCGCCTTTTCCTTCTCGATCTTTGGCGTGCCGTCGACACGCATGAAGTTCTGCGCGGCTTGCGACATTAACCGCGGATAGGTCGTGAAGAAATTACCGGCGCTGGTGTGGAGTAAGGATGGCATGTCTTTGTATTTCCGCAGGTCCTTTACCACGAAGGATTCATCCAGCATCGTCTTGTAAAGGGCGAGGTTCCGTTTGGTCATAGGATCGTTGCGTCTCTTGACCTGGATGATAGCCTCTGCCGCAATGCGGCCCGAGGTCATGGCGAGGTTAGAACCCTCGCGGTGAACGGCGTTGTTTAATTGCGCGGCATCGCCGACAACGACCCAACCGTCGCCAAAGAGCTGCGGAATAGCCTTGTAGCCACCTTCGGGAATGAGATGCGCCGCGTATTCTTTCACCTCCGAACCGGCGATCAGCGGCCGGATCGAAGGATGATTTTTTAGCGCGTCGAGAAGGGCGTAAGGGCTTTCCATCTTCGCGGCGAAATCCGAGACGAGGCAGCCGATGCCCAGTGAGATCGATTCCTTGTTGGTGTAGAGGAACCCGAGCCCGGCCATGCCGTGGGATATCGTGCCGACTGCCTCGATCACGCAGCCTTCACTCCCTTTGACCCCGAACCGCTGCTCAATGACCTCTTCGGGCAGGAAATGCATCTCCTTTACTGCGAGCGCCACCGCTTCCGGCTTCAGCATCTTGCGAAGACCGGCCCGCGTGCCAAGCAGCCCGCAGACACCTTCTGCAAGAACAACTACGTC
This sequence comes from Mesorhizobium sp. WSM4813, assembly GCF_055811555.1. NCBI lineage: Bacteria > Pseudomonadati > Pseudomonadota > Alphaproteobacteria > Hyphomicrobiales > Phyllobacteriaceae > Mesorhizobium > Mesorhizobium sp. WSM4813. The sequence continues at coordinate 47,434 of NZ_JBVVQU010000038.1, read as the reverse complement.
CGCGTAGATAGCTCCGCCGGCCCGATCCGTGCGGACGCCGATCACCTTGCCCTTGGCGTCACGGACGAGTTCCGTCACCGTCGTCTCGCACAGAACCGTCGCGCCGGCCTCGCGCACCCTGCGCGAAAACCATTTATCGAACTGGGCACGAATGATCGTATAGCGGTTGGGCTTCACCTCGTTGAAGTCGTCCGACCGATAGTGAATCCCGGTGTGGGAGGTGTCGTCCATCACCCAGAGCCGCTGTTCAACCAGATGCCGCTCGAGCGGTGCATCATCCCGGAAATCCGGGACGACCTTCTCCAGCATGTTCGCGTACATGATGGCGCCCTGGACGTTCTTGGAGCCCGGGTATTCACCTCGCTCCAACTGGAGTACCTTCAAGCCGTCGCTTGCCATCGTGTGAGCAGCTGCGTTCCCGGACATGCCGGCCCCGATGACAATGGCGTCGAACTCTTCGTTGATCATTTCCATCTCCCTTAGCTCGCAAGCTTGTCGCGACTGTGCGGTGACAGCCGCCGGGTGAAGGCCTCGGTCAGCGCGGGCAGGAAACGGACCGCATCGGTGACGATCCCGAGGTGAGCGAAATCGAAAATCGGCGCGTTCGGGTCGGTGTTGATGGCCACGATGAGATCGGCTCCCTCAACTCCAACGCGGTGCTGGATGGCGCCGGAAATACCGGCCGCTATGTAAAGCTTCGGCCGGATTGTCTTGCCTGTTTGGCCGATCTGCCGATCGGCCGACATCCAGCCCTTTTGGACCAGCGGCCGCGAACAGCCGAATTCGGCGCCTATCACTCGCGCGAGACTCTTCACAAGCTGCAGGTTCTCCGCTCCGCCGAGACCGAGCCCTCCCGCAACCACCACATCCGCATAGGCGAGATTGGCGTTGCCCGACTGGCTGTCCGGAAGGAATCCTAGCACCTTGGTTACGATTTCATCCTCGGCGAGCGACAACTTGTGCGCGATGACACGCCCCATCGCTCTGTCTGCCCGCTGCGGCATGGGCATGACCCTCGGTCGCACCGTCGCCATCTGCGGCCTGTAATTGAGCGTGTAGATCGTGCATAGCAAGGAGCCCCCAAAAGTCGGACGGGTCGCGGCGAGTGAACCGTCGGCATCCACGTCGAGTTCGGTGCAGTCGGCCGTTAGCCCCGTCAGCAAGGACGTCGCGACGGAACCGGCGAGATCCCTGCCGAGCGTGGTCGCACCGAGAAGCAGGATCTCGGGTTTGTAAGTATCAACCAGATCCGTCATTGCCTTGGTGAAAGGCTCATTGCGATAGTCGGCGAGCAGCGGCGCCTCAACGAAGTAGACAAGGTCGGCGCCATAGGCGAAGGCCTCGGCGACTGCGTTCTGGGTGGCTTCTCCAGGGGGCCCGAGCACAGCGCCCGCGAGCTGGACGCCAAGTTTGTCCGCCAGCTTGCGGCCCTCTCCAAGCAGTTCGAAGGATACCGGATGGACCTGGCCGCGTTCGAGTTCAATGAAAACCCAGACGTGCCGATAGTCCCTGAAACGCTCAGGAAGCTCCTTCTTCATCCCGGCACGGCCGGGGGGTTGGCGAGGGGTGTCGGAGTTCGTGCTCGACATATGGTCTGCTCCTGCCGTCACGCGCCCTCGAAGGCGAGTTCCGGTTCCAGCGCCGGCTGGCGGGTGAAGATTGCACCAATCAGTTCGTCTGCGGTATCGCGCAGCGTCTTTTCGGCGGTCTCAATTTGCTCCGCCTTTTCCGAACGGGCGCTAGGGGCAAAAACGCGTTTGACGACCGTCGGCGAGCCACGCAAGCCGCATTTGGTGAGATCTTCAATGCCGGCCTCGGCCGCACTCCATTTCACAATCTGGCTGCGCGCGGCAAAAAGGGCGTCTTCGATCGAGCCCCGGCGCATCTCGTTCGTGCCCTCCAGCATGGTGATGAGGCAAGGCAGCCTGCTCTTCAGCTTCTGGGTGCCGCCCTCGCACCGGCGCTCGACCGTGATCTCGCCTGCAGCAAGATCAATGGAGGCAATTTTCGCGACATAGGTGAGTTGAAGGAGATCGAGACGCTTGGCGATGCCGGGCCCGACTTGGGCGGTGTCGCCGTCGATCGTCTGTTTGCCTGTGAAGACCACGTCCGGCGTGCCGAACGTCTCGCCGATCTTCGCGATTGCCTGGGAAAGAGCAAAGGAGGTCGCCAGTGTGTCGGAACCGGCAAAATAGCGGTCGGTCAAAAGCACTGCGCGATCGGCGCCGTAGCCGAGCGCCTTGCGCAGGGAGTCCTCTGCCATGGGTGGACCCATAGTGAGCGCTGTGACCTCCCCACCATAAGCGTCGCGTAGCCTGAGTGCTTCTTCCAGGGCAAATAGGTCGTAAGGGTTGATGATGGTCGGCACACCCTGACGCATGATGGTGTTCGTCACCGGATGGACCCGTATCTGTGCCGAGTCCGGCACCTGCTTAATGCTGACGACAATGTGCATTGGCGTTCTCTACGCTGTTATCCCGATGCGAGCTGGCGGTGCGAGTTCTTGTTCGCAATGTTCGTGCCAAGTGTTTTGCGAGCGTCTTTCCAATTAAATTCCATTGATCATTTCAGAGGCCCCCCCGGTTTCGGTGCCCGAATTGTTGGCTTGTCGACATTGTCGCGTCGCAACTATGTAGCGCTTAATCGCCGAACCGCTTCAGGACGGAGTCGAACGGAACGAATGTGCGGCCTGGCGTGTGAGGTTTGTTCGGATTGTGATCTTTGAGCACCTTGAAAACCCGGTGCGTGAGCGGCGAGGAAAGTGCGAACTCCTCGTAGGCGCGTTCCAGCATGGCGCGCATGCGCGCGGCAATCACCTGGTCGGGCAGACCGGAGAAATCTTCCTCGGCAAGGCATTGGCCCACACGCTTGAGGATATGCAGCCGTGAGACATTGAGCACCTTCGGATCATACGAGACGCCAAGGACAGCGAAGAACTCCTCCGCGCACGACAGGCCTTTCAGTCGCGTGAGGATGTTGGTGACGTCGATGGGACTGCTGTCAGCGGAACAACTCATTGCGTTCTCCCTTTGTCGGAAACGGTGGTTCTGGTGCGTTAGTCGCACATTCGACATGCAGCCTCGAAAGCCGCGGTTTGATGAACGAATGCGCTAAGCCAGCGCGGCAATCGCCTCGTCGACACAACTGCCTCCGGTGCCGAGGCCGGACGTGGCGCGGTACAACTGGTCGATCTCAATGGAGGCAGCCGGCCCCGCTTTGGAAGCGAGCGAGGTGGGCTGACGCAACGGCCCGCAGGGCCCGAGCGGGATGGGCTCGACTGTCTCCGGATTGGCCCTCGACCTGGCGCTCGGCCCCCGACCGACGTCTCCTCGGCCGCCAAGGGGGGCAATGCGGTGAAGCCGACTTCGATATCTGCCTCCTGAAGGACAGCCATCGCGGCGGCCACCTCTTCGCGTGCGCATTGCCCGCGCGCTCGCCGACTCCAAGGACGACCGAGGCATGGCGCGCGCCGGCGTGGATCGCCGCCACCGTGTTGGCGGTAGCGAGGCCGAAAACGTTATGGCATGGAATTCGAGGTCGACGGGAGACTTCGCTGCGAGCGGGGTGACAAGCTCGAAGGTCGAGAAGGGATCGAGGGCGCTGACACTATCGGCCAGGCTGACGCGGCTTTCGCCGGCGCGCGCCGCCGTCTTAATAAGGCGGGCGAGATAGTCCTGGTTGGTATGCGAAGCATCCTCAGAGCGCAGGGCGAGGAAAAACCCGCTGGCGGCCGCGCGCCCGACCATATGCTCGATGTTTAGCGCTCCTTCCCGGACTAGCCCCAGCTTCGTGGCAAGCTGGAAATCCGATGCAGGCAACGACAGATTGAGGGCACGGACGCCGCTCTCGACTGATGCATGGAAATCCCGTGAGGTCATCCGGCGCCCTGCCGTGAACCGCACCGGAACACTCCGTGCGACCACGGCGCAAATTGCGTCGATCTCGATCGCAAGCTTTCCGCCACCGTCAAGGCAACGCCGGGTGCCTGCTCGCCCGCGCGCAGGGTAGTATCCTTGAGAAAGACCCGACCGCTCATGAATGGACGCCGGTTCATCTGCCGCTGAGACCTGGTACGCATTGAAGGCCTTCGGCGCTCCGTATATTCGACCCGGAACTGTGAGCGTCGCGCAGCTTCTCCACAATTGAAGGCAAGACCTCTAGCACGCGGTCCACCTCTTCTTGTCCGTTGTCACGCGCGAAAGAGAAGCGAACCGCCCGATGTGGCATTTTCATCGCCCTCAGGACGTGACTTGGCTCCGCACAGCCCGATGTGCAGGCGGACCCGGAGGAACAGACGATACCCTCGTGGTTGAGGAGATGCAGGATTCCATGGCCTTCAATACCTTCGAAGGCAATGTTTGCGGTGTTCGGCAAACGCTCCAGGGGATCGCCGTTGACGAAGCTGTTTGGGACACGCTGGACAAGCCCGTTTTCCAGCCGGTCGCGGAGCCACTTTATCCGCGTGGTCTCGGCATCCATGAATTTCAAGGCGAGTTCGGCGGCCATGCCGAGCCCGACTATGCCGGACGTGTTTTCGGTGCCCGCGCGCCGGTCGCTCTCTTGGTGACCCCCCTTGATCAGGGACTGGAACGGCACGCCGCGCTTGACGAAAAGGGCGCCGGCCCCTTTTGGTCCATGAAATTTATGGCTGGAGAGCGACAGCATGTCGATGGCGGTTGATTTCAGGTCCATCGGGAGCTTGCCGACTGCCTGCACGGCATCAGTGTGGAAAAGGGCGCCGACTTCCTTGGCCAATTCGGCGAGCTTGGCGACGGGGAAGATCGTACCAGTCTCGTTATTGGCCCACATGATCGAGACGATTGCCACGTTCGGGTTGAGGACGGCCCGGTAAGCGTCGACGTTCAGCCGGCCATGGCGGTCCACCGGGATCCTGTGCACCTTAGCGCGGCGCGTCTCCTCAAGATGAGCGCAGAGGGTCAGCACAGCCGGATGTTCGACAGCGGAAGTCACGATCTCTGTTCGGTCAAACATCACCTCGAGCGCCGAAAGGATGGCCGCATTGTCGCTTTCCGTTCCACCCGAGGTGAAGGTGATCTCATCGTCGAACTCCGCGCCGATCAGCGCCTGCAACTGACGCCGCGCGTTGCTCAACGCGGCGCCGGCAAGGGCGCCAAAACCGTGCGCCGACGAAGGGTTGCCGAATTGATCCGTAAGCAACGGCAACATCGCTTCAACGACCGCGGGATCGACCCTTGTCGTTGCGTTGTTGTCGAGATAGACAACTTTCATGGGCTATGGTCCTCAATGGATCGAATGACGTGAGGCGCAACCCGGTCGCATCGAGCCTTGCGCATGCCGTTGCTGGCGGGGACGATCCAGAAGCGGTGCAGGTGCCCCCCAGATTGGCGCAGATTGGGCCGCCATCGCACCGACAAGCTCACCTCAGGCGCCCTCTCTCCTTCTTCGGCAATCAACTACAGGACTTGCCGCAGCACTTCCCGCTCGCATTCGGATTGTCGAAGACAAAGCCGGAGGTTTCGAGACCCATGACGAAGTCGACGGCCATGCCGGCTACATGCGGCTGGGTGCCGGCGTCTACGAACACCTTGATCCCATCCGTCTCGATGATCGCGTCGCCCTCGCGCGGGACGCTCTCCAGGCCCATCGAGTATTTGAAGCCGGAGCAGCCGCCGGCCTCGACCATGATGCGAAAGCCTTCTGCCGGCTCACTAGCCTTGGAAAGAGCGGTTTTAACGGCGGCAACGGCCTTGTCGGTGAGCGTAATCATCGCTCGTTTCTCCTCGGTGCGTGACGGTTTGGGCATCACCGTGCATGGACCGTGCCAATGGGAAAAACCCGTTTCCGGACAGTGCGACATCGCCAACGCGGCCACGATTCTGGTTCGGCTGTTACCGCGAAGGCGTCGGACAATCGACAGGTATTGTCGGATTTGTCGAGACCGCCACAGGGGGATGAGCTCAAGTTCCCTGTGAACTGGCATGTAAGTCGGTTTCCGAGCGCTTCGAGCAATTGGCACGACTTTTGAGCTCTTTTTTGGCGAGGGCGAAGATGCCCGACCGATAGTATGCGCAAGCAGGGGTGAAGACATGCACCAGCGCGAGAAACCTTCGCCGGAGAGGATCCGGCGAGCACGCGAAGACTGTCCCAGCATCCGCAGCCGCGATCTCGCCGGCCAATTGGGCATTTCGGAAGCGGAGCTCTACGCGGCACATTGCGGTTTTGGCACGGTGCGCATCGAGCCCCGCGTTAACGATATGCTGACCGGTCTCGAGGCGGTCGGCGAGGTGATGGCGCTGACCCGCAATGCCAGTGCCGTGCATGAGAAGATAGGCATCTACGAAAAGGTGTTCACCGGAAAGCGTCACGCCATAGTGCTCGGCAAGGACATTGATTTGCGCATCTTCGCGAACGTGTGGGCGCACGGCTTTGCGGTCGAGACACGCGATGGCGGGGAGATCCACCGCAGCCTGCAATTCTTCGACGCCGCAGGCGAGGCAGTGCACAAGGTGCATCTGAGGTCGTCCTCCAACCTCTATGCCTATCAAAAACTGACAGACGAGCTCCAATCCTCGAACCAGGAGCCGATCGTGTCGGTTAAGGGGAGGTCAGCCGAAAACGTCGCAAAGATTGCGGACCAAGCCGCTACAGTCGATGACCTGAGGGAGCACTGGAGCCGGCTGAGCGACGTGCACCAGTTCTTCGGCATGCTGAAGGCCCTGAACCTCAGCCGCCGCCAGGCGGTGCGCATGGTCGGCCAGGATTACGCCTGGCTGCTCGACAATGCTGCCGTTGGCGCCATGTTCCATCGTGCGGCCGAGGACGAGATGCCGATCATGTGCTTCGTCGGCAATCGTGGCTGCATCCAGATTCATTCCGGCCCTATCAAGTCGGTCAAGCAGATCGGGCCCTGCATCAATGTGCTCGACGAGACTTTCCACCTGCATCTCAGGGCCCACCACATCCGTGAGGTTTGGGCCGTGCGCAAGCCGACCAGGGACGGTCACGTCACGTCACTCGAAGCCTATGGCGCCAATGGCAAGATGATCGTCCAGTTCTTCGGGACGCGCAAGGAAGGCGAACCCGAGCGCCACGACTGGCGGCTACTGGCCGAGAACCTGCCGCGCATTCCCCGTTCAACCGCCGCTTGAGGTGAGGCCGATGCATATCGATTCCCGTTTCGCTGGGCATGCGCCGCTACTCTGGATTTGCTGACCACCGCTTTGCCTGCCGAGGCCAACGAGGGCACAGCTACCTTTTGCGGCCCGCCGAGGATCACCTCGATCGGAGGCGCCATTCCCGAGGGCCACCGCGCTTGGCGAGGATCGCCATCATTGCTCCCTTTGCGATGAGCCACAACCTGAACTCCGCGGTAAAGCTACTCAATGCAGGCAAATGCGTCAGCTGCCCGGACGGGTGTGTTGTCGGTCAATTGTCCAACATCCCAGATGCACGGCAGCGGGCGGGAGGAATTGCTCGAAGTGAAGTCGATTGGTCCCTCCGTCAAGTTTCCAGAGGACGGCCTCCACAAAGGCATCTCGAATGATCCTTCGTCGGCAAGAGCCCTCGGCGTCTTATGCCAAGCTCGAAAAGGTAGCGTCCGAGACGGATGCAAAGCTGAACACGGCAGCCCGCATCATCAAAGAACCCTTAGCGCATCCTGTTCGCGCTATCGGCGAAGCGCGGCGATAAGATTCTTGCCAAGAGCACCAACACAGCAGGCAACGGCCGGGTTGCCGATGCGACCAGTGCGGTCGAGGATTCTCCGGCTACCAGCAGATGCCCGACAAGGCGATCGCCATCGCCAGGCCGATGTGATCCTGACGCAGAAGTATGTGGGGCGCCGATCTCGGCAGTGAGCTATTTGCAGGCGCCCTGATGGCCTCGGCGCCGGCGGACGTGGGGCCCTCTTCTTGCCATAGGCGCGGCCGATCGCGGCCCCGTCTCCGACTCGCTCAGGCGCTCGACCGCATACAAATCATCTCGCGCAAGAGATCGGGATCCGGAGCCTTCTCCACGAGCGCGCAGGTTCACCATGCCGTCGGTCATCGATCGTCCTTCGAATTAGTTGTGTCAGCAACCCAACCCTACCGAAGAACATCAATGACCGCCGCTACGCCGCTCGCTCGCTTGTATGGGCTAATCTTTGTCAAGGTGATCTTTCGGTCGTTCCGTCTCCTTGTTCAGCTGTGGCGCCCCATTTGTTCCTGCTTTGGCTCCGGGGTTCATTGGGGGCGCCGCGCGCAGTGACGGTCAAGGGTGGGCCTTTGGCCATCGCGAAGCGACTTGCCCTTGATGGTCACGAGCACGGCGGCAGCGTTACATTGAGCCGGCAGGTAACTGTTCGTAGAGGTCTATAACTTGCAAACCGAGGGGAGCTCGCCATCAGGCGCCGTAAACGCGCCGCAAGCTTGTATGCGGTAGATCCTCGCGGATCAAAAACCATGATGCAGCCATACGCATCGGCGGCGAAGCTCCGGGCGGTGGGCCCATTCTACAGCGCGGCGTCGTAAGCCATGTGAGCGGCCGGGATCACCACCACCTCGGATCGTTATCGGCAGACGCTATTGCAGCTGCCAAACTTCAATGCTCGTCCTGTCGAACCCCCTCCTCCATGCTTTATACCGGACGCAGGGCTACTCCCGTCGGGATCTCGCCGGTCGTGACAAGTCGCCAGAAGGCAATCAGTAGCTTGCGCGCCAAAGCCACGATCATTGTCTTGCGCGTACCGCCACGGCCATCGGCCGTTCTCGCGCAAAACCAGTGCGCCAGCGCGCTGTCCTTTTGGAATTGGAGGAACCGCCAAGCCAGTAGGATCATGCCGTAGCGGACGCGAGCGTTGCCGGCCCGCGCAAGACCTTTCTCGCGCCTGCGTTGGCCGCTCTCATCCGGCGCCCCGGTAAGTCCGGCATAGCGGGCGACGGCTCTCCGATCACGCAGGCCGCGTGAGAGAATCTCATTCACCAGCATGTCCGCAGTCTCGATACCGACACCGATGATCCGCGCAAGAAGGCGAACCATCGCGAGCGGACCCTTCTCCGTGTCCGGAACCACCGAGAGCTGCCGCAACCGCTCCTGTTCGATCTCGTGGATTTGTTCACGCAACAGGTGAAGCCGTCCGAGATTACGGCGCAACTCGGCTCGGCTTCGTTCCGGTAGGGGCATACCTTCCGCCGTATGCAGAGCCTCCAGTTTCTCGGCAGCTTTGCGCAGATTGGGTTTGAAGGCGCGAATGCCGAAGCGAGCGAGGATTGCCTTTATGCGGTTGACGATCCGTGTACGTTCGCGGACGAGATTGTCTCGTTCACGGTTCGGACGGCGAGCCTCCTCCTCATTGATGGTTGGGATGGCTGCCATGCTGCAGTGGCGCTTCTCGCCCCGCAGCCAGCCAAGAAAGGCGCGCATCAGCAGTTCGGTATCGAGGCGATCGGTCTTGGCACGCCGATGTTCACGGGAAACCGCGACGCTCGATGGATGTATGACATAAGCTTCGACAGCGCGCGCCTGGAGCCAGCGCGCCAACCAAAAGCCGTCGCGTCCAGCCTCATAGGCGACAACGATGCGCCGGACTTCACGCCCGGCTTGGATGGCTTCGCTGCGCCAGCGGCGCAACAGCCTGAACACCGAATCCGGGTCGGCATCGAGCTTCTTGAGAGGGTTACGTTCAAAGCCAGGGACCGTCGCAGCAATGAGCCACTTTGTCTGGCTCATCTCAATCACTGCGACCAACGTGCTGTCCTGATCAAGGGCGGTAAGGGATTTGCTTGCATCAAAGGATGGTGACATGGGGCGCTCCTTAGGTAGCTGCTCAACAGCGTCGAGGGTGCCACACGCTCGCCGCCGCCCATAGCATCTACAGCGCTTGTGGAGGGCGCGCTCGCGAGCGGCATCGCTACCGCCGAGCTACACCCTCTCTCGCAGGTGACCTCGTTCGATACTTAGCCTCTTCAGTCGGCTCCTCGTTAGCATTCTTTCCGCAAACCTTGTCGTGTCTGGAACAGTCATGAATGTCGAAATTCGTACCAAGGTTAGCCTCAGTAGGGCCGCTACAACACAGATATGAGCAGCGCCAATGGTGCGCTTATTCGGCACGCAATTTGCTCGACGTTGTCATCGGAGGCGATGTCGGCAGTGCGCGCGGAGCTCAGCGGTGACGAATAGCCTTGCGATCTCAGTCGAGCGCGTAAACGCCTGAACGCTGGAGAACCAAATGGCGACCAACCCGGTTCCAGATCATGTCCCGCCGGAAATGGTGGGCGACTTCAGCCTTTTTACTTCGCCAGGTATGTCACCGACGCCCAACGGCGACCCGCACGCAGCAGTCGCTTGCGTGCATGCCGGACCGCCAATCTTTTATTCGCCCTGGAACACGCATACCGGGCAGGGTGCTTGGGTCATCACTCGCGCCGCAGATCAGCGCCGGGTGCTGCAGGAGACCGAAAACTTTTCCAGTCATCGCAACATCTTCGCATCGGCACTGGGCGAAGACTGGCCGACGATCCCGCTCGAACTCGATCCACCTTCCCATAAGGTCTTTCGCTCTCTGCTCAATCCGCTGTTTTCGCCGAAGCGTGTAACGGAATTGGAACCGACCATCCGCGAGCGAGCGATAACGCTTATCAACAGGATCGCCTCGTCGGGCACAAGCTGCGATGCCATGAAGGATTTCGCCTATCCTTTCGCGGTCAGCATCTTCCTTCGCTTTCTCGGACTGCCGGATCACCGTCTCGATACATTTGTCGCCTGGGCGAAAGATCTGCTCCACGGCGATGATGTGAGACGGACGGCGGCGGCTCGGACAATTGTGGCGTTCATTGACGAACTAGCGGCGATGCGCCGTAAAAAGCCCGTCGACGATTTCATGAGCTTCATTGTGCAGGCACAGGTCGAGGGCCGCGGGCTGACAGACGAGGAGGTCCGTGGCATTGGCGTGCTCATTTTGGTGGCGGGGCTCGACACGGTCGCTACAGCAATCGGCTTTGACTTGGCCTATCTCGCGCGAAACCTGGAAGATCAGGAATTGCTCCGAAAAGAACCGGACCGGATCGTGCGCGCAGCCGAAGAACTGCTGCGCGCCTATCCGAGCGTCCATCTGATCCGCGTGGCACGGAAAGATATCGACTTCGAAGGCGCGCCGATCCGCAAGGGCGACTATGTTTCCTGCGCCACGATGATTGCAAATCGTGACCCCGCGGAATTCGAGGCCCCCAACACGGTCGATCTGACGCGAGAGGGCAACCGCCACGCCGCCTTTGGCTATGGTCCCCACCGTTGCCTTGGCTCACATCTCGCCCGGCGGGAAATTGTCATTGGCCTGGAGGAATGGCTGGCGCGCCTGCCGCCCTTTCGTATCAAGGAGGGAACAGCACCCATCACCCATGGCGGCCATGTGTTCGGGATCGAAAATCTGATCCTGGACTGGGCCTAAACCTAGCCCCGCCTGAGCCGGGCACAGACGTTGGGAGGTCGCCTTGCGCATTATCGTCCACAAAGCCAGATGCCAGGGGCATGCGCGATGCTCGGCGCGAGCGCCGGCAGTCTTCAAGCTGGATGAGGCGGGCTACATCCTGCCTGGTGACATTGAGGTTGCGGATGGGGAGCAACTGCTTGCGGCAAATGGGGTGCGATCCTGCCCCGAACTAGCGCTGGAAATCGACGATCCGCCTGCTGCGCGAATTGCTTCGGAGACCACCCCCAAACCGAAGACAGGGGTTCCGGAACACGTCAGAACCACGGAATTTGCGCCAGAGCCGATGGACCAAGCAAAAATTGCCGAACTGCTCAACCGTGAGGCGATCCGCGACTGCCTTTATCGGTTTTGCCGCGGGATAGACCGCGCCGACGAGGCGGCGCTGCGCAGTGCGTACTGGCCCGACGCACATGACAGCCACGGGCCCTATCGCGGCCCGGCCGAGGGCTTCATTCGGTTTGCGCTTGATGTCTTCAAGACCGGACCGCGCAACATCCATCAGATCACGAACATCCTGATCGAATTCATCAACCCGGCTGAGGCCACGGTCGAGAGCTATTTCACCGCGCTGCAACGAGGACCGGACAAAGACGGAGAAGTGCGTCAGACGTTTCTATGCGGGCGCTACTGCGATCTGTTTCAAAAGCGGGAAGGGGAGTGGCGGATTGCCGAACGGACCGTTGTCTATGACTGGCTGGAGGAGCAGATCCCATCCTTGGTGCTGGAGGCAGAACGCTTCGGCACGCGACAGCCGATCGGAACACCGTATCCGGACGATCCGGTCTATGCGCTCGGGAAGCCTCGCACTGCTTCTCACGACAATGCCTTCACAGCTTCGGAACCGCATCAGTGGGACGACGGACTATGAATACTTTGCAACGCCACAGCGACACCCTGCAAAGTAAAGATGCGGCCGGCAGGGACCCCGCGACGGCGTGACTGTGACAGCGCTCTGCTCTGCCACCACGAGCGCACCAGGGACGCCGGTGTGCATCGATTTGCTGAAGCTTGGCAGAGCCGCTCATCGATCCTGAACCGGGTCAGATCGTGTTACAGAGCCAGTTGGAAGATTTCGACCAGGGACAATGCTAACAGACCGAATTGTGGTTCGACCAGACCATTCCCGCCATCAACAACGCGCTGGGTCATGCGCGGGTTGAGTTCGCAACGGGTTGTACTTCTTGCGGCTTCTTGGCCGTTCAGATGGCATAAACGAACGTCCACCGGCCGCTCATGACCGGACGCTCTAGATGCCTCTGATGACTAGCGCTTTCGTCACCCTGGACGGCTCCTGACGGGCTGCCCCGAATATCTCACCTGCCGAGGCTTTGCTTGCACGGGGTAATGCCGCTGCTGAAGGGGTCTGCTCGAGCGCGGTCCCTTCACCGAGTCTAGGGTGAAGTCCTCGCGCTTGCGACGGTAGCGCGGTGACTTCGAAGGCGAGCTCAAGGCGTAGTCATGGCGGTCGACCCGCGGCCCGCTGTATTGGGCTGTATGGGGTCGAGCCTGCGCCGGCGCGTCCCCTAGTTAGACACATGTGCTCGCGGCAGGGCCGCTGCATGACGAGAACAAACCAGGAGAACGGGACCATGTCCGCCCATAAAGACGCATGTGTCGGCGCCGGCCAATGCCCCACCGTCGAGCCGGAGAGGGGGTTCGACGAGCATGTCCTTACCTGCGTTCTCTCGTGTGCGCTCAAGGAGGTCGAGGCTGGCGAAGCGACAGCGACGGAGTCAACAGGGCTTTCCCTCGCCGAACTGCGCCAAGTCCTGCCCCGGGGTTTGTCCGCAACCGCTATGGCAGCCTTAGCCTTGGAAGACGTCAGCGATCCTGAGCCGGGCATGGAGGAAGAACTTCTGCGCGGCCTTCTGCTGGCGCATGCCCGGCCGAGCGACCCGGCTAGCGTGCGCTTCGCTAAGATCGTCGCCCGGCGTGCCATGCGCGATGACCATCTTTGGCAGGATCTTGGTCTTCTCAATCGGGCCGAGCTCAACCGCCTGCTCGCCACGCATTTTCCGATGCTTGCGGCCGGCAATACCCGAAACATGAAATGGAAGAAGTACTTTTACCGCAAACTCTGTGAGGCCGAAGGGTTTTCGCTATGCACTGCGCCCAATTGCCGGGAATGTAGCGATTTCGACGGTTGCTTCGGCCCGGAGGAGGGCGAATGTGAAGAACGCGTCACATTTGATTTAGGGGCCGCTTTTGGTCACGAGGCCTTGAGGCCTTGATCGCCGTCCCGCCACAAGCGCTTTTCCCGGCGCCGCTGTATGGAGGAGGGGATGTTCATCGCCTCGCGATATTTGGTGACCGTGCGGCGAGCGAGATCTATGCCGCATTCCTTGAGCCGGTCGGCGATGTCATCGTCAGAAAGCATGTTATCAAGCGATTCTTCGGCGACCATCGCTTTGATCCGATGGCGGACAGCTTCAGCGGAGTGCGCATCACCGCCCTCACAGGAGGCGATCGCGACAGTGAAGAAATACTTGAGTTCGAACACCCCGCGTGGGGTAACCATGTACTTGTTCGAGGTCACCCGGCTTACAGTCGACTCATGCATGTTGATCGCGTCAGCGACCGTCCTGAGATTGAGGGGCCGTAGGTGGGCGACGCCATATTCCAGAAAGGCATCCTGCTGGCGCACGATTTCGGTGGCAACCTTAAGGATCGTCTTGGCGCGCTGATCGAGGCTGCGGATCAGCCAGTTCGCGTTTTGCAAGCATTCATTGAGAAATGTCATGTCTTTCGATTTTTTGGCGGCTCGGCAGGAAACCTCCGCGACATAGCTTTGGTTGATCAGCACCTTGGGCAGCGTGTTCGGATCAAGTTCGATCTGCCATCCACCTCCTGGCGAGCGCAGGACCCATACGTCCGGTATCACGCATTCCGGCGTTCCCGACTGGAATGTGTTTCCAGGCTTGGGGTCAAGCGCACGGATTTCCTGCAGCATGTCGAGAAGATCTTCTTCATCGACGCCGCAACGCTGCTTCAATGTCTGAAAATCGCGTCGCGCAAGCATCTCAAGGTTGGCAACCAGAACCGCCATCGCCGGGTCGAACCGGTTTCGCTCGCGCAACTGTATCTCGAGACATTCGCTGAGCGATCGTGCGAAAATTCCCGGTGGATCGAGGTGCTGCAAGACGCCCAGCACCCGTTCCACATGGGCCAGCCCGACGTTTAGGGTGTCAGCCAAGTCCGAAGGCCTTACCCGAAGATAGCCAGTGTCATCCAGATGCCCGGCAAGCTGATGAGCAATCAGCCGCTCGTGCGGTGTGAAGGCAGTGAGGGAGATCTGACGAGCGACATGGTCGTGCAACGTTTCGGCTAAGGCGACAAACTCCTCATAGGCAGGACGCTCGCCCGGCGTGGTGTTCGTCGTGTTGGGCTGGGATTTCCCTTGTCTGGGCAGGTCCGGGGACCCTGCCCAGGTCGGTCCTTCAACCTCGCCAGACCGGCCTTCGTCGTTTGGCGCGTGCTCCAGAAGCGGATTTTTCTCGAGCTCCTGGTCCACGAACTGATGCAGTTCGGCATGCGTCAGCTGCAACAGGCGAATCGACTCGATGAGTTGAGGCGATGCCGCAAGAGACTGTTTCTGAAGTAGGCTGAAGGACGATTTCATGGTCAGTTCGGTATTCCTGTCAAAGAAGCTCTTGGCCGTGGCTAATTAAATCTCTCACAGGTCGACGCTTCTAAGCCGCGTCACGTTTGAACGACCTCACGGGACGCGCGCTCCAGAGCTTTGCGCTTTGCGCACAGTGTCGTCCAAAACGCAGTTGCGCATGGTCGATGTGCACCAGGTCACGCAGCGTCCCTCAATGATTGAAGGACGTTCTGCGGGGATGAGACGCCATAGGGGTCGGTCTCGCAGTTGTCGGAGAAACCTTCCTCCTCAAACCACTGCTCCACCACGCCATTATTAAGCAGAGCCGCGTAGCGCCAGGAGCGCATACCGAACCCCAGATTGTCCTTGGCAACCAGCATGCCCATTTTGCGCGTGAACTCGCCAGACCCGTCCGGGATCAGCTCGACCTTCTGCAGCCCCAAGGACTTTCCCCATGCGTTCATGACAAAGGCATCGTTGACCGAGAGGCAGTAGATCGCGTCAACTCCTTCTTTCTTGAAATCCTCGTAGAGATTTTCGAAATTGGGCAGTTGGTAGGTCGAGCAGGTCGGGGTGAAAGCGCCAGGCAGGGAGAACAGGATGACGCGCTTGCCGGCAAAGTAGTCGTCGGATGTTTTTTCTTCCCAGCGGTATGGATTTGGCCCCTGGACTGAATCATCGTGAACACGCGTGAGAAATGTGACGAATGGGACCTTCTTTTGACCGGTCATCAACTTGCTCCTTTGAAAAAACTGGCGCACTGAAATCTTACTGAGGCTGGCGCATACCGCGCTGTGGTGCTGCCGGGCGCGAGACAATGCCTACGCGGCTCCCGATCCTTTCCCCGTTCGGGTGTATGGGAAACGGCCCGGCTCCAGATGTTCGGATCTCCAAACCGGGCGATGCCAGTGCTCAGCGAGGACAACCACCGCCGCCTTTCGATCGTTTAGAGCTTCGTGTGCCAGCATGGTTCGGTATCGGCTTTCATCGTGTTCAATGGGCTCTGAGCACGAGCAGCAAGAGACGTGCCATTTGCAATGAAGCTGCTTCTGCACCAAAGTTTTCCTGTTCGGACGTCTTTCGCCAAGCCGGATGCGCGCCGTAGCCGTCAGGTGTGTAGCGCGGATATTTGCGCTTCCGCCGGCTGGCAAACACCACACAGCGCAGGCCCATGCCCCGGCGCAGCCGCGGGCACCACCGCAGCGGGGGCACAGTGTGCGCTTAGCTATGTTCGCAGAGGCATGACTGACGCGAACGCACGCCCCTGTGGCAACAATTCATGGCGGCCGCTCTTCGGCGATCGCCATGATCCCGCGTCGATGTCGATCGAATTTGGCTCGGCCACGATCATGACATGCTTGGCGTTCCAATTGGCTTCACCGTGCGCGCCCATCGAAACCTCTGTGTCGGAAACGGAACGAGATTTGTCGCAAGGCCGACCGAAAGGTCGCCAAGCCGCCGCTGGTTAGCGGGAAGGGGCGCAACGCCAACGGAGCGCCAACCGGGCACGCAAATTGCGGTCGATCATCTTGTCGGTGGCACGTCCGCAATTCGAGCGAGAGCCTCGGCTGCGCCCTAACGTCGGCATTTGCCGATGATTTGACGGATCTCGCCAACTCGCGCCGAAGTTTGCTGATCATACGCTGCCTGACCTTCAAACGGCCATGAAGAGCAGATTACGCCCTATCTCCCAAGCTCGTCGGCTCCGCCAGTGGGACGAGTTCGATCCCATGAAGCTGGCGGACATGCTAATCGCGACGGTGAAGCCGTTGCGCTGACACCTTGCAACATCAGGACAACGTGCGACCCCTTTCAGGCGTCCTCCCGTCAGATCATTAGCGATTCCCCTCTTGTCGAGCACGACGCGCTTGCATCTCGGCTAGCCCATTCCGACTCAGGTGGACCGCCCCGGTGAGCCGATGACCTCAAATCCGGCCGGGTGTGCTTGCACCGGTGGCACCGAGGCAAGCGGCTTCCGGCGCCGGCACTGCAGGTCCAGGAAGCGCTGGACCTCGATCGTTTGGACTCTTTTCTGTTCCGGCGAATCTTGAAGGTGATCTGTCACGGTGGCTAGGCATACAGGTTTCACCAGAGGGCTGAAGCTGGCCGCGATTACTGAGGCCCGCGCGGCGTGCTGGTCGGATAATCCACTGTCTTCTGTGGTCTCTCGGGCCGCCGCCCATCCTTGAAAACGTCGGCTGCGCGACACCTTGTGTGTCGGATTTGTCAGGTCCGCGCCAACAGGCTCGGCGACCCAAGTCTGTGTTTGCCGCAGGCTGTAGCTCGATCCGCCAGATTGGCACGAGCTTTGCTCCCTCGGGGCGAGACCACGGCAGCAGCCGACGGGCCCTCCTATCGCGGGTCCCGCGATGAATACAACCAACGAAGGAATCCACCATGGCACTGCCGCACCGCATCTTCGAGAGCGGGTCACGAGATGGGTGGGCTGCAGCTCGGTTGGTCGGCATCGACCTTGCTCGCGGCTTGGCTGTCTTCGGCATGTATGCCGTCCATGTGGGTCCCGGCAGGGGCGAAGGACTGGTCGGTCATATGATGGCCTTCCCCTTTGGGCGGTCGTCCGTCCTGTTTGCCGTATTAACGGGTTTTTCGCTCATCCTGATTGCCGGCCGCAACCCGCCGAAATCGGCGCTAGCCGGTAGACAGGCCATTGCCAAGGTTGCAATTCGCGCCCTTATCCTGCTCGCCCTTGGCGAAATCCTCACCTATGTCCACGCGCCCGTCTCGGTCATTCTGGCATACTACGGCGTCTGCTTCCTGTTGGTCCTGCCGCTATGTCGGCTCAGCGCACAGCGGCTCGGGTTGCTCGCGGCGGTGACAGCATTGGCTCTCCCGCAGGTGCGTTTCCTCCTTCTCAAAATGTTTGGCTCCGGGAGCTCGGACCCTGAGGTGTTCACCCTCCTGGTCAGCGGCACCTATCCCGCCTTGACCTGGGTTCCTTTGCTGATCGCAGGCATGGCCATTGCGCGCTTTGACCTTCGCACGCGCGCAATGCATTTGCGCCTTGGTGTAGCCGGCGTCGCGCTGGCCGTGTTGGGCTTTGGAGGATCCTGGCTCGCGCTGCATTTGATGCCTGGGGTAAGCGCAGAGCTGGCCAATTTGCAAGAACTTGAGCTGACTCCTCAGCCCTGGTGGTGGCTGGACTTGGACGATCTCACAACGAGTTGGCTATGGATTGCCTCGCCTCATAGCGAGACGACGTTCTGGATTTTTGGCAGCGCCGGTTGCGCAATGATCGTCGTGGCGGCTTGCTCGCTTGCCATCGATGCGCTCCCGTTCGTGCGAAAGCTGGTCTCGCCAATAATCGCGGTCGGCTCGATGCCTTTGACGGCCTATCTTCTGCATATTCTGGGAATATATATGCTTGGAAGGCCTCACTCGCTGTCCGCGCTGTTTGGCTTCATCGTGGTTGTAAGCGCTTTCGCGGTGCTTTGGCTGCGCTTATTCCAGCGAGGACCGATGGAAGCGCTGATGGGTTGGATCGCAGATCGAGCGACGCGACGTCCGCTGAGCACCACGTCGCCCCGACTTTCGGATCGACAGTGACGCTCGCCAAAGAAAGCGAACCTGCCCGATGGGCCGACATAGCTGATAACTAAAATATCGCGCCTGCTCGGTACCATCGTGGCGCAACGCCAAGCCTTGCAACCATTGCCCCGCGCGCGGCTTTGACGAAACGAAATTCGAGTATGCTTGGCGCTTGTGCGCGATGTGTTTGATGCATCTCCGCAAAGTCCTTAATTTCGGACCGAAGGAGCCCTGTCGATTTCCACGGAGGTTGCTCCAGCGAATAGGCCCGTTCCGGCGCTGAAAGCGAACTCGCATTGCGATCAGGCGGCGCCATGCGCGCAAGTGCTTGGCAAAGCCGTCGCTGTCGGTTGACCGTGCCGTGTCGTTGGCTTGGTAGAGCCTGCGGATGGGCCACCGATGTGCCGTATGGCATTCGCTTGCCTTCTTTTCGCGGAAGTCTTTCGATATGAAACTGGTTAGTCGCTCTCGAAGAGAGATAGTCGCGCGAGCTGAGAGCGAATTGACGCTCCGCAAGTTGGATCCGGCGGGGCAACGCGCATTCTGCGCGCGCTTTTCTGTCACAGCCTGCTCGAATTTCTGGACCTTCGGCACTCGCGCAGCTCATCGCGGGTTCGACTTGAGTTTCGGATCGTGCAGGCGTGCTGTCGGGAACCGTCTCTCAGCGACTGTTGCGCGCGATAAAGGTGGCGGGCGCAACGGTCGAACTACGGGCCGGCCCGGCGTTTTTCATGGCGGGGTTTTGCATCGAGACCAGAGCGAGGCGACGCCTCAAGAACGGCACCTGCTCAGCCATCCAAGCGCAACCCGCGCTCGCCCCGGCTGCGTAACCAACTCCGCCCGGGCGAACGCTGATGCACTTCCTGTAGCCGCGAACGGTGAAGCCGGCGAGGCGAGGCGCCCGGCACTGGTCGGGCCCCAAGCGGAGGCAGTAGCAGCGAACTCCACGCGGCCTATCCAATAGGCGAGACGAAGCCCTGAACCGACAAGATAGTCGCGGGCAGGATCGCGCCGCACGGCTGGTGCGATTGCATCGAGGGCTGAGCTGAAGGTCTCTCCCGTCAGGAGGTGTAGGTTGCGCCTTTCGGGCCGAATAGGAACGCTGTGAGAGCGGCGAGGAACGTGGCTACTGCGCTGTAGGCAAACACACTGGCGACGCCGGCATTGTTCACTAGCAATCCGCCGAAAATCGCACCGGCTGCGATGGCAATTTGGAAGGTTGACGTCATCAGCACACCGGCGCTTTCAGCCTGCTCGGGAACGGCGCGCAGCACCATCCAAGTCTGTACCCCCACCGGCACCGCACCGAAGCCAAAGCTCCATACAGCAACCGCAATTGCCGAGGCGGACGCCGATGCTCCAGGCATCAGCAACGAGACAGCGGCTATCGCCATGAGCAGGGGCGGCAGCGCCGCGACTGCCTTGAGGCTGTGTTTTGCCAGGAAGGCGCCGGCTAAATTGCCGAAGAAGCCGCATACGCCAGAAACGAGCAACAGCAGCGAGATCGTCTCGATATGGAGCGCGGGAATCTTCTCGAGGTAAGCCCGGACATAGGTGAAGCTGGCGAAGTGCCCAGAAGCGACCAGCAATACGACCAAAAACGCGACCTTGATGGTTGGCTTCTTGATTACATTCAGCAGACCGCGGAATCCAGCCATTTCAACGGGCGGCAACGTCGGAATGGTTACGAGTTGCACCAGCAGTGTAACGGCATTGACGGCTGCGGCGATCGCGAAGGTGGCTCGCCATCCCCAGATGTCGCCGACATAGGCGCCGATCGGAGGCGTGCAAACGATGGCGACCGAAACGCCAGTGAAGATTATTGACATGGCGCGCGGCAGGAGGTGATTTGGAACGAGCCGCATCGCCAGCGATGCCGAAATCGACCAGAAGCCTCCAAGCGCAATGCCGAGCACGACGCGTGCCGCCAGGAAAACCGGTAGCGACCACGCGAGCTCAGCCAGAAGGTTGGACAGGATCTGAAGCAGCATCATCGCCCACAGGACGATCCTGCGGTCCAGGCGCTTTGTTATGAAGGCGACCGTCGGCGCAGAGATCGCCGCGGCAATCGCCGTCGCTGTCATCGTCTGTCCAGCCGCACCCTCTGTGACATGCAGATCATGCGCGAGCGGCGTCAGCACGCTGGCAGGCAAAAGCTCTGCCGCTACCAGCCCGAAGGTGCCTAGGGCAAGCGATATGACCGCGCCCCATGCGGGACGAGACCGTTGATCCGGCTTTTCTGGGCCGTGCAGAAAAGTCTCCATGAAGCCTGTCGCGGATTCGGTCATGAATAAGCTCGCCAGCTTGGGTGCAACTACAACATGGGTTGGCTGCATTGACCCGCATTCATGCCAGAAGCACGCCGTTGCCGGCGGCGTCGCACGAAGGGAATGTTCATCGCTGCCCGACATGTTTTGACAGCGCCGCGTGCAATATCAGTGCCGGTTTGTCCCAGCCGGACGAGGATGTGATCGTCGGCAGGCGTCGCATCAGTCATGTTCCATGCCGACTTCGCGGGCCAGTCTCGAACCAGCCATGCGCAACCAGCTACCGAGCACGGACGGCTGATGTCCCGCAGCGGGGCACGCAGCCGGTCGCTTTGCCGCGCCTGTATGCAGCCAAAAGGCGGCTCTAGCTCGAAGGCCCAGCTTCCTCCCTACCGGTCTCGAAGCTGACGCCTTTTGTCGGGCTTTGTCGGGTCCGCTACAGGGCTTGTCCCGACAATCACTTGTTTGGCAGCAAACACTTGTGGGAGCTCAGGCTAACTCGCGGGATATAAACGAAAAAATCCCTGTTGGTTATAAGCCAGTCTACTTGGCACGAGTCTTGAGACCCTTTCGGTGTGAGGCGGCAAAAGCTGCCCATTGGCATTCATATTGCGGCCAGCCGCGACGGATGGAACGAAGGAAGGAAATCTATAATGTCAGGTCTGCGTCAGATCGCCTTTTACGGAAAGGGCGGCATCGGCAAGTCCACCACCTCTCAAAACACGCTCGCCGCCCTGGTCGACCTCGGGCAAAGAATCCTCATCGTAGGCTGCGATCCCAAAGCCGACTCCACCCGCCTGATCCTGAACTCGAAGGCTCAGGATACTGTCCTGCATCTGGCGGCACAGGAAGGTTCGGTGGAAGATCTCGAGCTGCAGGACGTGCTCAAGATTGGCTACAGAGGCATCAAATGCGTGGAGTCCGGCGGCCCGGAGCCGGGTGTTGGCTGCGCCGGCCGAGGCGTCATCACATCAATCAACTTCCTCGAAGAGAACGGCGCCTATGACGATGTCGACTATGTCTCCTATGACGTGCTCGGCGACGTGGTTTGCGGCGGCTTCGCGATGCCAATCCGCGAGGGCAAGGCGCAGGAAATCTACATCGTTATGTCTGGGGAGATGATGGCGCTCTATGCCGCCAACAACATCGCCAAGGGCATCCTGAAATATGCCCATTCGGGCGGCGTGCGGCTCGGAGGCCTGATCTGCAACGAACGTCAAACCGACCGTGAGCTCGACCTCGCTGAAGCCCTGGCTTCCAGGCTCAATTCCAAGCTCATCCATTTCGTGCCGCGCGACAACATCGTCCAGCACGCCGAGCTCAGGAAGATGTCAGTTATCCAGTATGCGCCGGATTCCAAGCAGGCCGGAGAGTACCGCGCGCTGGCCGAGAAGATCCATGCCAATTCTGGCCAGGGTACCATCCCGACGCCGATCACCATGGAGGAGCTCGAGGACATGCTGCTCGACTTCGGCATCATGAAGACCGACGAGCAGATGCTTGCCGAGCTTCAGGCCAAGGAAGCGGCCAAGGCGGCCGCCCAGTAACGACCGACATTGGTCGCCTCTCGAGTTGGGGCGCCTTGCAAAGAACGGCGCCTCATCGGTGAGGCGTCATCAGACACCTTGAAAGGGGTCCCATGAGCCTGGAATACGAGAATGATGGTGCTCTCCATGCGAAGCTTATCGAGGAGGTGCTATCGCAATATCCCGACAAGGCGGCGAAGCGCCGCAAAAAACACCTGAGCATCGCAAAGAGCGGGGATGAGGCTGGCGGGGAAAGTGACATCCTTTCCGAGTGCGACGTCAAATCGAACATCAAGTCCATCCCCGGGGTGATGACAATCCGCGGCTGCGCCTATGCCGGCTCAAAGGGCGTGGTCTGGGGCCCAGTCAAGGATATGGTCCATATCTCGCACGGCCCCGTCGGTTGCGGCCAATATTCCTGGTCACAGCGCCGCAACTACTACGTCGGCACAACGGGCATCGACACGTTCGGGACAATGCAGTTCACCTCCGATTTCCAAGAGAAAGACATTGTCTTCGGGGGTGACAAGAAACTGGAACAGATCATCGACGAGATCGAGCGACTGTTTCCGCTGAACAACGGCATCACGGTGCAGTCCGAATGCCCGATCGGTCTCATTGGCGATGACACCGAGGCAGTTTCTCGTAAGAAGGCCAAGGAATACGAAAAGACCATCGTGCCGGTGCGCTGCGAGGGTTTCCGCGGCGTCTCGCAATCACTCGGCCACCACATCGCCAATGACTCGATCCGCGACTGGGTCTTCGACAAGAAGGACATCGAGTTCGAGGCCGGAGCTTACGACGTCAACGTGATCGGCGACTATAATATTGGCGGGGACGCCTGGGCCTCGCGCATCTTGCTTGAGGAGATAGGATTGCGCGTGGTCGGCAACTGGTCGGGCGACGCAACACTGGCCGAGATTGAGCGCGCGCCAAAGGCCAAGCTCAATCTCATCCACTGCTACCGCTCGATGAACTACATCTGCCGGCATATGGAAGAAAAGTATGGCGTCGCCTGGATGGAGTACAATTTCTTCGGACCGTCCCAGATCGAGACCTCTCTGCGCAACATAGCCAAGCATTTCGGGCCGGAGATCGAGGAGAAAACCGAGAGGGTGATCGCCAAGTACAGACCGCTTGTTGACGCCGTCATCTCCAAGTACCGGCCGCGTCTCGAAGGCAATACCGTCATGCTCTACGTCGGTGGCCTGCGCCCCCGCCACGTCATCACAGCTTACGAGGACCTCGGCATGGTCATCGTCGGCACCGGCTACGAGTTCGCCCACAACGATGACTATCAGCGCACGGGCCACTACGTAAAGAACGGCACGCTGATCTATGACGACGTTACCGGTTACGAGTTGGAGAAGTTCATCGAGGGAGTTCGCCCCAACCTCGTCGGCTCTGGCATCAAGGAAAAATACCCGGTGCAGAAGATGGGCATCCCGTTCCGTCAGATGCACTCCTGGGACTATTCGGGCCCCTATCACGGCTATGACGGCTTTGCCATTTTCGCGCGCGACGTGGATCTTGCCATCAACAATCCGGTCTGGGATCTCTACCAGGCCCCTTGGAAAGAAAGCCCGCCCAGTGGGCGGGCGATAGCTGCCGAATAGACGCCCTGTCCTGGCCTAGTCTCCCCAGAGAGACACGAACCCCGCGGGCTTGTGAGCCCCGGGAAACCGGAAACGTCTTGACGTACTGAGCTGCCGAATGGCGCGGCCAGATTAAACAGAGGAATACCAATGCCGCAGTCGGCCGAAAAGATTCTCGACCACGCTCCCCTGTTCCGCGAGCCGGAATACAGGCAAATGCTCGCCGAGAAGAAGCTGAATTTCGAATGTCCGCACCCGGATCAGATCGTTACCGATCAAGGCGAATTTACCAAGACCTGGGAATACCGCGAAAAGAACCTCGCCCGGGAAGCGCTTGTGATAAATCCCGCCAAGGCCTGCCAGCCGCTCGGTGCGGTGTTCGCGGCCGCGGGCTTCGAGCGGACCATGTCCTTCGTCCACGGCAGCCAGGGCTGCGTGGCCTATTACCGCTCGCACCTGTCACGCCATTTCAAGGAGCCTGCTTCGGCGGTTTCCTCCTCGATGACCGAGGACGCGGCAGTATTCGGCGGCCTGAAGAACCTGGTCGACGGGCTCGCCAACACCTACCAGCTTTACGACCCGAAGATGATCGCAGTTTCGACGACCTGTATGGCGGAGGTCATTGGCGACGACCTGCACAGTTTCATCGAGAACGCCAAAGACGAAAATTCGGTCCCGCGCGACTTTGACGTGCCCTTTGCCCACACGCCCGCCTTCGTCGGTAGCCATGTCGACGGCTATGATGGCATGCTGAAGGGCATTCTGGAGCACTTCTGGAAAGGCCAGGAGCGCACGGAAGCCAAGGGAACCATCAACGTCATTCCGGGCTTCGACGGCTTCTGCGTTGGCAACAACCGGGAAATCAAACGTCTGCTCGATGTGATGGGTGTGTCCTACACCTTCATCCAGGACGCGTCTGACCAGTTCGACACCCCATCGGACGGGGAATACCGGATGTATGACGGCGGCACGAAGATCGAAGAGGTGAAGGGGGCACTCGACGCCGAGGCGACGGTTTCACTGCAGCACTACAACACCCGAAAAACCCTCGACTACTGCGGGCAAGTTGGGCAGGCCACGGCTTCGTTCCATTATCCGCTCGGCGTCCAGGCGACTGACGAATTCCTGATGAAGATCTCGGCGCTTTCCGGGAAGGAAATCCCCGAGGCAATCCGGCTGGAGCGCGGCCGACTGATTGATGCCATGGCGGACAGCCAGTCCTGGCTGCACGGCAAGAAATACGCGATCTACGGCGACCCGGACTTCGTGTACGCCATGGCCCGCTTCGTCATGGAAACGGGCGGCGAGCCGACACATTGCCTCGCCACCAACGGCACCTCGGCGTGGGAAGCCGAGTTGAAGGAACTGCTTGCATCCTCGCCCTTCGGCAAGGACGCTCAGGTCTGGGCGGGCAAAGACCTTTGGGCTATGCGGTCGCTGCTCTTCACCGAGCCAGTGGACCTGCTGATCGGCAATTCCTATGGCAAGTATCTGGAGCGCGACACCGGCACGCCGCTGATCAGGCTGACGTTTCCGATCTTCGACCGGCACCACCACCATCGCTTTGCGCTCATGGGCTACCAGGGCGGGTTACGCGTGCTGACGACGATCCTCGACAAGATCTTCGACAAGCTCGATCGCGAGACGAGCCAGACGGGCGTGACGGACTATTCATATGACCTCACCCGCTAGAACACACGGCCGGCTTTTCGCACAGGCGGTTCGTTGCCGAATTGGCTTTGGGGACTGACGCGATGACCTCGCTCAGTGCCAAAATCAAGGACGTTTTCGACGAGCCCGCCTGCGACAAGAACCGCGGCAAGGATGCCAAGGCACGCAAGCAGGGCTGCACAAGCCCGCTGACGCCAGGAGCGGCAGCGGGCGGTTGCGCCTTTGACGGGGCCAAGATCGTCCTGCAGCCGATCACTGACGTTGCGCATTTGGTCCATGCGCCGCTCGCCTGCGAGGGCAATTCCTGGGACAACCGCGGTGCAGCTTCCTCTGGGCCCAGCTTATGGCGCACAAGCTTCACCACCGACCTTACCGAACTCGAGGTGGTGATGGGGCAGGGCGAGCGGAAGCTCTTCAAGGCGATCCGCGAAATCAAGGAAGCGTATGCGCCGCCCGCAGTCTTTGTCTATTCGACCTGCGTGACGGCACTCATCGGCGACGATATCGGGGCCGTCTGCAAACGCGCCGCCGAAAAATTCGGCTTGGCCGTAGTCCCGATCAATGCGCCCGGACTGGCCGGCTCCAAGAACCTCGGCAACAAGCTCGCCGCCGAGGCGTTGCTCGACCATGTCATCGGCACGGTGGAACCCGACGACGCCGGGCCGTACGACATCAACATCCTTGGTGAATTCAACCTTTCCGGCGAATTCTGGCTGATAAAGCCGCTCCTTGATCGGCTCGGGATCAGGGTACGCGCCTGCATTCCGGGCGACGCGCGCTATCTCGACATTGCTTCCGCGCATCGCGCCCGGGCGGCTATGGTGGTCTGCTCGACGGCCCTCATCAATCTAGCCCGCAAGATGGACGAGCGCTGGGACATCCCTTTCTTCGAGGGCTCCTTCTACGGGATCTCGGACACCTCGGAAGCCCTCCGCAAAATTGCTGAGCTGCTGGTGCGGAAGGGTGCAGATCGGGAGATCCTCGACCGCACAGAGACGCTGATCGCTGAGCAGGAGGCGATTGCATGGGAGAAGCTCGAGGCCTACCGGCGGGGGCTGCAAGGCAAGCGCGTGCTGCTCAACACGGGTGGTGTGAAGTCCTGGTCGGTCGTCCATGCGCTGATGGAGATCGGCATGGAGATCGTGGGCACCTCGGTCAAGAAATCCACGGTCGAAGACAAGGAGCGCATCAAACAGATCCTAAAGGACGACAACCACATGTTCGAGCAGATGGCAGCGCGCGACCTTTACGCCATGCTCTCAGAAGGCAAGGCCGATATCATGCTGTCGGGTGGGCGCACGCAATTCGTCGCGCTCAAGGCCAAGACGCCCTGGCTCGACATCAACCAGGAGCGCCAACACCCTTACGCCGGTTACGACGGCATGGTGGAACTCGTACGCCAGATCGACCTCGCCATTCACAACCCGATCTGGTGCCAGGTGCGCGAGCGGGCCCCGTGGGAGTGCCAGCCCCATGGGAAGGACGAATTGCCGAGCACCAAGAATGACACGGCGACCATGCGCGCTGTCCAGGAATTCGCCGGCACGACGCGGACTATTTCGGCTGGTGTTGAGGAAATCCGATGACCCGCATCCTTTCCCAGACCAAGTCAGCCTCGGTTAACCCACTGGAATCATCTCAGCCGCTGGGTGCCGCCTTGGCCTTTCTAGGGATCGACGGCGCAGTGCCGCTGTTCCACGGCAGCCAGGGCTGCACCAGCTTCGCGCTCGTGCTCTTCGTGCGGCATTTCAAGGAAACGATCCCCCTACAGACCACCGCCATGGATGAAGTGACAACCATCCTCGGCGGGTCGGACAATCTGGAAGAGGCGATCCTCAATCTTAAGACTCGCACGAAGCCAAAGCTGATCGGGGTCTGCACGACGGCGCTGGTGGAAACCCGTGGCGAAGATTCCGCAGGCGACATCGCCGACATCAGGCTGAAACGGGCGGAAGAACTCGCGGGTACTGAGATCGTGCTGGCCAACACGCCGGATTTCAGCGGCGCCCTCGAAGAGGGCTGGGCCAAGGCTGTCACCGCGATGATCGAAGGCATTACGCGGCCTGGCGAGCGGGCGCGCCAGTCAAAGAAGATCGCAATCCTGCCCGGCTGGAACCTCACTGTGGCTGACATCGAGCATTTGCGCGAGATGGTTGAAAGCTTTGGGCTGCACCCGGTGATTTTGCCGGACCTCTCAGGCTCGCTTGACGGTACTGTACCAGACCACTGGGTCCCGACCACCTATGGCGGTACGAGCGTCGAGGACATCCGCGAGCTCGGCGCGGCCGAGCACTGCATCGCCATCGGCGAGCATATGCGCCGGCCGGCCGAGGTGCTGCACAAGGTGACCGGCGTCCCTTACGTGCTGTTCGAGTCACTGACCGGATTGAAGGACGCCGATCAGTTTGTTTCCCTGCTGTCCACGATTTCTGGAGAGTCTGTGCCGGCCAGTGTGCGCCGCCGGCGGGCGCAATTGCAGGATGCGCTGCTCGACGGACATTTCCATTTCGGAGGCAAGAAAATTGCTATCGCTGCTGAACCAGACCAACTCTATCAATTCGCAACCTTCTTCACGGGCATGGGCTCCAAAATCGCGGCGGCGGTCACGACGACCGATATGTCGGAAATTCTGGAAAAGGTACCGGCGGAGTCGATTCAGATCGGCGATCTCGGCGATTTGGAAACGCTTGCCGGCGGCGCTGATCTTCTGGTCACCCATTCACATGGACGCCAGGCGTCGCAGCGCCTTGGCATTCCGCTCATGCGCGTCGGCTTCCCCGTGTTCGACCGGCTCGGCAGCCAGCACAAGCTCTCAATCCTCTATCAAGGGACCCGTGATCTGGTTTTCGAGGTTGCCAACATGTTCCAAGCCGACCGGCATGCGCCGACGCCTGAGGAACTTGATCCATTCCGCAAGCGGGAAACGCCAGGTGGGCCCCGTTCGTCGCCTCTCAGTCGTCACTGACGAGGTTCAAGGTCCGATGCGTGAACGACAAGCAGGCGCTTTGCGCGTGGCAATCGCAACCCAGGACTTGAAGGAGCTCAATGCACATTTCGGGTCCGCCAAGCGCTTTGTCATCTACGATGTGACGCGCGAGGAATGGAACCTCCTGGAAGCTCTTGCCTTCGACGACGTCTCCGACGAAAGGGGGAAACATCGGACCGAGGGGGATGACCGCATCGCACCGAAGGTGGAAGCGCTGAAGGGCTGCCACCTCCTGTTTTGTCTGGCGATCGGCGGACCTTCGGCAGCCAAGCTTGTCTCGGCAAAAATCCATCCAATCAAGGTGCCGCAGCCACAACCCATCCAAGAGGTGCTGTTGCGCACGCAGACGATGCTGAGGACATGTCCTCCGCCCTGGCTGCGCAAGGTGCTGGCCGAAGCTGGTGTCGCCGGAGAGAAACCGTCCTTCGAGGACGAGGACTGAAACGAGGAAGAGCGAAATGTTTGAAGTCGCGGTTAGCCCTGCTGTCAACGAGGACGAGGCGGCCCTTGCCAGCCCGTTCGTCAAATGCCTCGTGCGGTTGATCCGTGCTCAAGATTCCCACGGGTCATGGGACGGCAAAGCGGACGCCGAGTTGCTGGCCGACTTCATCGTCAGCAAGGAACAGCGCCGTACGATTCCAATAATCGGCGATCCCGATCCGGACGTGCTGTGGAGGCTCGACAAGTTTTACACTGCCGTCGCCCTTGCGATCGAAGAGCGCTCCGGCCTGATGGCATCGCCGATGATCGAAATGAGCCATGAGGGCTTCGGGCGCGTGCTTTTCACCGCCGGGCGTCTGGTCGTTCTGTCCAAGACCCTGCGCGACGTGCATCGGTTCGGCTTCGAGACCCTCCGCAAGCTCGCCGAGGCCGGCACGAAACTGGTCGGCGACGCAATCGCAGCCATCGAAACCTATCCCGAGGTAGCACGCGCGTGATGGAAGCAGGCGTCGATGGCCACCTTACGCCGCCGACCCGGTCCGGGCCGATGGGGCTCTTGGGGTAGTGCCGATGAAGCCGCTGGTGCTGATCTGTTCGGACGATGCGGAGTTCTATCTGATGTATAGCCACGTTCTGGAGGCGGACGGCTTCGCCAGTGAGCCGGCAGGCTGCGTGAAGGATGCATTTGCATTGGCCGACCAGCGGGACTTCAAAGCTGTGGTGCTGGACTGCGGGCCAGCGAGCATAACCGGGTCTGCAATCTGCGCCCGGCTCAAGGGGGAGCCGCGGACCGCCGACCTGCCCATCATTGCCCTGATCGCGCCGGGCGCGGCGAACCAGCACCTCGATCTCCTGAAGGCTGGCATTGACGAGAGCTTTGTGCGGCCGATCGCCCCGGCCAAGCTGCTCGACTGTCTACGCGCGAGGCTGGCGCTGACCAAGCGGGCTGCAAATGGTCTTGAAAGTGGCGGTTGGCTCTCCTGTGGCGGCCTCGAGATAAAGCTCGACGCCCACCGGGTTCGCGGTAACGGCCACGATATCCACCTCGGACCCATCGAGTTCAACGTGCTGCGGCTTATGATTGAAGCTCCCGGGAAGGTCTTCAGCCGGGACGAACTTATCGGCGCGGCCTGGCCGCCCAACATCCATGTCGGTGCACGCACCGTCGATGTGCATATCAGTCGCATCAGAAAAGCCCTGAAAACGGCTTCGCCCGGCAGCGTCATTCGCACCGTCAGGTCGGCTGGCTATTCGCTCGAGAAGCCGGACGACTGAATTAAGTGCTGGGTGTGGTGCCACTCCCCTCCCGCGCGCGGTGAGCCGGTCCTGCGGCCTGAAACGCCCTAAACGAATACTCAGGAGAAGCAGGCAAATGGCTTTTAAAAGCGTACTCTGTGCGACCGGCGCTGACAATTCCGATCAGGACGTCAGAACTGCCGCCGGCTTATGTGCCGAAGTCGGCGCGCACCTTTCCGTACTGGTTATACCGCCTCCGATGCTCCTTATGTCGTATCCGTCGATCGGAGATGGTGTCCCCGAGTGGCCTGGAGGACGTGGACAGGCAATTGCCAGATTGAATGACCGGTTTCGACAAATCGATCGATTTACACAGGACGTGGCCAGAATGGAAAGACGCTCCAAAAGATATCCAGAGACTGCTGAGAGCTATGTCGCTCGCCTATGACGTTGACACCGACTATTGCGATCCGGCAAGCTTGGGCGAAGTGGCACGACAGCGGGCGCTCTGCGCCGACCTCACGATCATCGGACCGTGTCTCCTCAATGACGAGAATCTCGGACCTCCTGTTGTCAACGGCTGCTTGTTCGATACGGGAAGGCCGGTGCTCGTTGTGCCGAAGGGCACTGAGGCGACCTTGTGGCCACGGCGCGTCCTGGTCGGTTGGGATTCGCGAGTCGAGGCGTCCCGTGCGGTTCGGGAAGCGCTGGGTGTCTTATGCGCTGCTGAGGAAGTTCGTGTTGCCCTGGTCGATCCGAAGGTGAACTATAACGGGAACGGCGCGGAGCCTGGAGCCGACATCGCTGCCTATCTCACTCGGCACGGTGCTCGGGTGTCGGTTGACCTGTTGCCAAGTGCCGGCAAACCGGCGGCCACGGTGCTTGCGCAGCACGCAATCGACACGTCCGCCGACATGATAGTCATGGGCGCTTATGGCAGCCGTCGGCTGCGTGAGCGGCTGTTTGGCGGTGTGACCAAATGGATTTTTGAAAAGCCGACATTGCCGCTGTTTTTGGCTCGATGACGGTTCCGGTGCCGCACCGATGCTGTTCGAAGCTCTACGGTGATGCGTGGATTCATACC
This sequence comes from Mesorhizobium sp. WSM4813, assembly GCF_055811555.1. Lineage (NCBI taxonomy): Bacteria > Pseudomonadati > Pseudomonadota > Alphaproteobacteria > Hyphomicrobiales > Phyllobacteriaceae > Mesorhizobium > Mesorhizobium sp. WSM4813. Next base: position 16,032 of record NZ_JBVVQU010000038.1, on the reverse strand, counting down.
GTAGATGCGCTCCATCGAAACAATCGAGTTTACGGAAAGTAACGAACATGAAAAAGCTTTGCTCAGGAGGCGACGCCCACCGGAAATCTCTCCGGTCATGCGCAAGGCGGAAGGTGGAACGGAGTCCTCCCAATTCTGATGCCCAGGGTACACCACGCAATTTAATCGCTCGCTTTCCTGGCGCAATCCTGCGGACACGAGCCTGACGATTGTGCTCGCGAACGCGAGACGCTTTCCGTCCTTTGTCGAGGCTGCCTTCAGGCGTGTCGGGAGGGAGATCGTCTGGAAGGGGAAGGCATTGACGAGGTAGGCCGCGAACACAGGCGTAACCAGGCGCTGATCCGGATAGAAGCGGCTATTTCAGTCCCGGCCGAGGTGGACCTGCCGATTGGCGAGGCCTGCTAAGGCGGCCACCAAGCACGGTTGGAAGCCAAAGACGACTTTTGATGAGCTCGTCTAATGGTCGAGACCGATTGTCACGCTTCGGAATCACGGTCGTTTAAAGGGAAAGATAATGATCTCGCCGGAGGGCAAACGCGTCTGGTCTCCGGACACGGCCGGGATGGTTGGGGTGCGCAGTGGTGCGCCGCTATCCGGCGCGCCCGAGGCAAAGGCCCTACGTGGCTTGCCGTTGTAACACCAACTCGCCGGATAGCCGGACACTACGCCGGCGTTGTCGACGGAGTTCGGGCCAAAACCGTCTCTGTAGAACCCCACCGTATGAAAGATGAAGGTATCTAGTTCGATATCGACGAGAACGATGATGTGCGCCTTCCACCCGAACCTTGGGTCGAAGCCGCTCATCCGATCCTGGAGCCGTGAGTCAACGCTCGCGGTCAGATAATCCTTGCTGCTTCCAGCGTAGAGAACATCTGCGCCGGATCCGCAGAGCTTGTCATTGTCCCTCCCGAAAATGCGCGGTTCGTCGCGGCCATTGTCACCGTAGAGTTCGTCCCATGCCTTCTCGCCGCAGGATCCGTGATCGCTTTCCCGGGTCAAAGATTGGTCGTCGCCTCCGCAATCGGCGATCCGGTCGATGCCACTAGAACCTAAGCTAACATCGTGACGCTCGTTGCCGAAGGCTTCGGAAGCTGGTTGACCGCTAAGAAACCGTTTCAGCTGTACGATGAGTTTTTTGATTTCAATTCTCACAGATGCAGCCCACCACGCGACGAAGCGCCTCCATATATCGCTCGTCGAGTCATCGCTCTAATCGATTGCCATTATGCTCTCATTTGCACGATGAATGTTCCCACGTGCATTTCGCCTTTCCGCCGAGCAGTGCGCATGGCACTGCGGCGGCCCCACTGGGTGGCCAATCATCTGAACATTCGAGATGCCAAACCGCCGACCGTGGGGTGGTCACGTATCTCGGCCACATCGTCGAGCAGGGCACCACAGACCAGATATTGTCGCCGCTCTACCACCCCCATACCGATGCACTTTTATCGGCCATCCCGATCGCCGACACCTGTGTCGTCTAGAAACACATTGTGCTCGAAAGCGACATTTCCTCGGCGATGGATCCGCCGAGGCGGCTGCCCCTTCCAGACGCGCTGTCCGCGCAAGCATCTCGTTCCCAGAGCAATTTGTGAGCGCGAGGTTCCGCCGATCCGAAAGCTGCCCGGTAGCCATAATATCAAGTGCCACCTACCTGACGACGCGGTCTTCGCAGTGATGGAGCCGGTCATCAAACTCAAGCTTTAGCCCGAAGAGGAGGCGGGGGTGAGAGAGGCGGGATCGGGATAGGATCAATTCGCGGTCGTGTGTGCGCCAGCTGCTGTGCGGCCGTGTCGACGTCTCTAAGGTGGACACGCTTGTCGTTGGCGGCGGCCAAGGGGGAGTGGCTATGAGCGAGCACCTGAGCAAGTGCGGGGGTGCCTCATCTAATTCTTGAACGCGGCCGGATTGCCGAACGCTGGGCGCTTGGAGCGGTGGGACCTCCCTCGTTGCCAATGGCCGGGCCTGGCATGACCGGTTCCCGGACATGGAGTTTCCGGGGACCGGTCCCGATGACTTTGCCTCCAAAGGAGGAGGTCGCCGACTATTTTGTCGCTTATGCAAAGCAAATCAATGCGCGATCCGCTGCGGCGTGGAGGTCAAGCTCGGGCAAAGAAATGTCGGGCGGCCCGGATTCCGCGTCGAGACGCCGGACGGCGTGATCGAAGCCAACAGCATCATCGCCGCGACCGGACCTTTCCAGATCCCCGTCACGATCGCCCGCCGCGGGCCTATTGCGGGCGCGACTTCTAATGGTGGCTGAGCGCCCTCAGCAAGTGGGACGCCGAGACCCCGAGACCCGGCATTGCCCGCGGCGACGCAAGCTTGATGTCGCTGCTGGATGAAGCCGACGCCTATGTCGCTCGCAACCGTCTCGACCTCTCGGAAGAGCCCGCGGACCGTCGCATCGACTAGGATCCGGAATGCGTGACCAATCCGATCCGCGAGCTCGACCTGGCCGAGGCCGGGATAGCGGCGATCGTCTGGGCGACAGGTTTGCTGTCGATTACAGCTGGCTGAAGGTCGACGCCTTCGACGAGAAGGGCCGGCCAAGGCACCACCGTGGCGTCTCGAGCGAGCCCGGCTCAATTTCCTGGGTTCACCTTGGCAGTCGCAAAGAGGGTCCAGCTTCTTCTGGGGCGTCTGACATGATGCCAAACACGTGGCCGACTGTATTTCGACGCAGTGAAACTATCTGGCCTACCATGCTGCCGCGAAGGGCCAGCCCGTGGATGCCAGACCTGACCCTGCCCGGCCTGCGGTGTGGAAGGGTTACTGCCGCGAGCATCCATCTGCCCGCATCGTCGGTTATCCGACAATGTCCGGTTCCGGACGAGCTGGAATTCGAGAACTCATTGCTTGGGCAGACTTCTTTTCCGGCACGCTTCATGCATGGGAGTTTTCGAACGCATTTGTGAGATGTCATCCCATGCTAGCCCCTCGAAGAACGAGCCGCGCCCGTTTGAAAAAGCCAAATCCTGTGGTGGAGGCGGCCGCTAGAAGCCGCCGTAACATCCGGAAAAGCTGCGCGACAGCATCACACGCGTCCTTCTCGCCCTTGGCGTGGGTTTGGCGCCCGCTGTCGATGTCGCCGACCTTGAGCCCAACGAGGACAGGCTTTTGCCTTCCTCGCAGTCGCGACCGCGGACGGCAAGGCCATTGTCCTGGTGAGCGACGATGGCAGCCGGCATTTCGCCCAGCAACCGGGCGCGCATCTTCGAGCCATTCTTCACCACGCGCCGCGATTCAGGCGGCACCGGAATGGGCCTCGGCATCGTTCTGGCCCTGCTGAAAGCGCATGATGGCACGATTCGCCTGGTTGACTCCGAGCGCGGCACGCGCTTCGAGATCATCCTGCCGGCTGCATGATCGACACGGGCGGTTCTAACCGGAAAGGCGAAAAGAAAGTGCGCTACGACATCGTCATCATCGGCGGAGCCATCGTCGGCTCCTCGATCGCCTATTATCTGCGCGAGGAAGGGTTTTCGGGCTCGATCGCGCTGGTCGAGCGCGACCCGCAGTTCGCCCATGCGGCGACGACGCTGTCCTGCGCTTCGATCCGCCTGCAGTTTTCGATTCCCGAAAACATCCGCCTGTCGCAGTTCACGCTGAAACTGTTCCGGCGGCTTACGGAAGAATTCGGGGCCGACGCCGATATCGGTTTTCGCGAAGGCGGCTACCTCATCCTTGCCGGCGAGAACGGGTTGCCGATCCTTGAGGCCAACCACCAGACGCAGTTGGCCGAGGGCGCCGACATCGTGCTTGAGGATGCGGAGGCGCTCGTCCGCCGGTTTGCATGGCTGTCGGCCGAGGGCATCACCGCCGGCGCCTATGGCCGCAGCGGCGAGGGCTGGTTCGACGCGCATGCCATGCTGATGCTGTTCCGCAAGGCGCTGCGCGAGAAAAAGATCGATTTCATCTCCGCCGATGTGATCGGCATCGAGCGGCAGGGCGACCGTGTCACCGGCGTCGGCCTCGACAATGGCGAAAGGCTCGACGCCGGTATCGTCGTCAACGCCGCCGGGCCGAATGCCGGAAAAGTCTCGGCAATGGCCGGACTGGTGCTGCCGGTGGAACCGCGCAAGCGCAATGTCTTCATCTTCGAGGCGCGCGAGAAATATGACGATATGCCGCTGCTGGTCGATCCCTCGGGCATCTATGTCCGGCCGGAAGGCTCGGTCTACATCACCGGCGGGGCCGAGCCGGAAGACGGCGACGGCCCCGCCGACCCCAACGATTTCGAGCCCGACTGGCCGCTGTTCGAAGAGGTGATCTGGCCGGTGCTGGCGACCCGCATTCCCGCCTTCGAGGCGATCAAGCCGACGCGCGCCTGGGCCGGCCACTACGACTACAACACGCTCGACCAGAACGCGGTGATCGGCCCGCATCCGCAGGTCAGGAATTTCCTTTTAGCCAACGGTTTTTCCGGCCACGGCCTGCAGCAGGCGCCGGCGGTCGGCAAGGCGCTGGCCGAGCTGATCGTGCATGGCGGTTATCACACGGTGGACTGCTCGGCGTTCGGGTACAGCCGTGTCGCCGAAGGGCGGGCGTTCAGGGAATTGAATGTGATCTAACGCTGGCGGGACAGCCCCCTCTGTCCTGCCGGCCATCTCCCCCGGGGGGAGATGGCAGCTTCACTGGCGGCTCCAAACTTCTAGCCTTGGAGATTGGCGAAAGCAGCGATGACGGCCAATCTCCCCCCTTGCGGCCAGGGCTATCGCACTTGAGTCATGAGTAGAGATAAGCATCGTTCCAGCCTGCACGCATCATTTTGCCGCGCATGGTGTCCTTTTTGCTGTCGGCTCGAAAGGTATTGAGGCAGAAGCGCCGAAGCAGAGCGAGGTTTTCGGGGCCGTGATCCTTTCTGGTCCGGTAGTCGTCCTCGCGGAAGATCATGTCGAGCTGCCAGCGCAGGCCATTCTCGACAGCCCCAATGACGGCGCACGACGGCGAGCAGGTCGTTGGCGGACATCGGCGAGAGCACATAGAGGCAGCGCTCTTCCTGCCGTTTGCGGTCGATCACACGCGTGCGCTTGACTTCGCCGATGGCCGCGAGGCCGGCAAAGCCGTGCTTGCGGCCAAGTCCTGGCGCACGCACGACACGTGCCGTCCGCCGCTCCAGGTGTCCGTGGCTCACCTCCCCGGTAACGGCCAGCGCCACCTGGGGCGTTGGCCGTCCTGCGTCAGCCGCTTTCCACCTGCTCCTCGTTGCTGTCATCCATGCCAACCCCGAGCGCACGTTTGCCCATCGGATCGATCTCGGACGCGGCCTTTTGCGCCGCGCTGTGATCAAGATCCGCAATGACCACTCTTGCGCCCTCGCGAGCGAACATGAGCGCAATCTCCTTGCCGATGCCGCTCGCGGCTCCGGTGATCACTGCGACCTTGTTGAGGAGCCGGCCCGCGGCTCCGTCGGCGTGCTTCGATAAGATCTCATTCTGCAAGTTCATGGATTCTTCCTTTCCGATAGTGAGGCTCGGCTTCCGCGAGGTAGTCGTGGACGACCTTCCCGAGCGCGAGCGTGAGATCGGCGACGATGTGAACCGCCGAAACGACTTCCAGCACCGGCAGCTCGGCGACTGGGGCCAGGGCGTGGGACCAAAGGTTCAGGGCTGCCGGACCAGTCCACGCCCCTCTGAGCTCGACGTCCTCCAAGTGATATTCCACGAGCTCACAGATGCGCGGCGTGCCGTCGACATGCGGAATGATTTTGACGAGGAAGTTCGGTTCGGCGAGCGAGGCCTTTACGCTCGCGAGGTCGGCGGCTCGGTGCTTGTAGCCCATGGTACCAGTCGCGACGCGGACCGGGCCGTAGTCGAGCGTGCCCACCAGAGTGTCGGTTTCGGTCCGAAGAGTCGGACTTGCGAGCTTCTTGGGAAAGCCCCACAGCTCGCGCCCGCCGGCAATCGGCGGATGGTCGTTGAGAAACATGCAATGGGTGTAGCTGCCCTTGCGTCCGCGGAACGTGACCGGGATGACTTGCCCGCTTTCCGTGTAGTCGCCGAAGCCGGTCGAGTCCGGCATGCGAATGAACTCGAATTTCACGAGAGCTTCGCGCACCTGAAGCGGCTCCGGCACGAGGTCGCGCAGTTTCTGCGGATCGGTGCGATAGGTGATGATCAGATACTCCCGATTTCGGAAGCGATATGGGCCGGCCGGGTAGGCCGGGCTGGTCAGGGGCATAGCGAAAGCTCTCCCACGGACGGTATCTTGGTGCATGGTTTGAAATTCCTTGTGCTGGATCAAGTGGGCTTAGATCGGTCTGCATGATGGCGGCGAGGCTCTCCGAGGTGCTGTCGTAGCCTCGTAAGGGATGCATGGCGTAATCGCGCGTAGCCATTTTGCGCCGGGCAATTGCATTGGGGCGCGATCATTGGCGATGGTCGGACGCGGTTCCATGGCTACGGTTGTGGTCGAGACGCAAGATTCGAGGTAAAGTGATTTTGTTCCTCATTTGAAGGCGCTGCTTTCCGTCTGCCCTCGTGATAGGAGGAGGTGGAGTGGCGGCCAGCTCCGATTTCTCCTTATGACGGGGTTTGCGGATCGATGCGCATGCGCCATGCCAAATGAGAAATCGTTCGAGGCCCCGCAGGACAGACGGCCTCGGCGAGCCAGTAGAGAGAGAAGGTCTTCGCCTCACGCGGATCAGATACGAATTCCCGAGCACTGCGGTGATGTAGCAGGAAGGCCTGCGACGCCACCAAACCTTTGTCGCGAAAATATGGAGGTGACGCGGTATCCGCCGTCTAGCGAAACAGCATACGCAGCATCCGGCAGCACGCACTCGACGGCCGGGCCTCACGCCGGCTTCAGGAGAAAAGATCAGCTATGAGCCGGCAGGCAATCGCTGCACGCGGCGGTCAGGTCGTGTAGATCTTCCGCGCACACAGCCGGCGCCGAAATGATGCTAGATGATGAGCCGACGCCAACATTACCGCAGGGGAGACAGCCAAGTCTGTCCTAAAGCGTCTGACGATGAGTGATCCAGTCCATCAGCTGACAGCGACAAAAAAACATGTCTGGTCCAAACACCGGCCGCCTTGGGCGAGAGGTTCTCGAAGCCTACTCATGCAGTTGCTGCGGTTAAGCGCGCTGGCACGGCCTTTGCTGGAGATGCGGCAATATTGAGTGGGGGCTGACCGCATGAGAATGCGCGAGACGATTGATGGTCTGCTACGCCATCTCGGCGGCGCGCCCGCTCAACGGTCACGGCTACACCTTTGGCAATGGCTGACGCGCGACATTGCGGTTGCGCCGCCCTGCCGCGCCGATGTGCCCAAAGTTCGTTCATAGTTCGCTCGGCAGATTGAGGAAGCCGGCCGTTGACTGCTGCCCAGGCGGAGATGGCTGGGTTCATTCGGAACGTCTTGACCGTCGGTATCATGAGCCAAAGACACCATGCTGGACGTTATGAATGGCCAGACGAGTGGGAGTCATAACAAATGATTTTACCGGAACTGCGCTCTGCTATCCCAGCCGGCAGAGTTTTGGAGATAACGACGACCACAGGATGCATCGTGGGATGTTCATATTGTCCGCAGGACAAGTTCGCTGACCGGCAAAGAAAAGTATCTGATACGAAGCATCTTAGTCTTGGAGATTTCAAGCGCTGTCTGGCGCGCGTACCAACCTCCGTCGACATTAGTTTTGCCGGGTATTCTGAGCCATGGCTCAATCCGGATTGCACCGAAAGGGTCGAGCACGCTTCCGCCAAAGGCCACGGCATCAGGATTTTTACGACGCTTGTGGGAATGAAGGGGCGGGATCTACAACGCTTGCAGGCGCTGCGGTTGGGGGTATTCGTGGTTCATGTTTTTGATGATGGCGCCCACATGAATAGCCGCCTTGTCGGAGACAAGTATCGCGATTTGGTTGGTCAACTCGTCGACGCCGACATCCCATCAATTCGATTCGTAGTTTTGGGCGAGCCCCATCCCGATATCGCCGACATTATCCCTGCCGAAGCCCTAGTTCGCGCGCGACCGGTGAGCAGCAGGGGTGGAAGCGTAAATCCCAAGATTGTAGAACCACGGCAGCCAGTCGTCGGACCGCTGATATGCGTGGACGAACGACAGTATCGGAATGTTCTCCTTCCAAACGGCGAGGTTACTCTCTGCTCCATGGATTTTGAGCGGCGTCACGTACTGGGCAACCTTCTATGCGACGAATACGGCGATCTCTTTAAAAGCCCAGTTTTTTGCGAAATCGTCGATCGCATGAACGGGGCGGATGGTTTTCTGCTCTGTAGGATGTGTGAATTTGCCGATCCAAACGACCGGGTGCTGACTGGGTGCCGGCCGACCGCCTGAGAGAGGCGGGCCGGCGAATGCTGCTTTGGACTGCAAATGCCCGGCGAAATCATTGCGTTTTTCGCGTCACGCGAGCGTGATCCCGTACGCGCGGGAGTCGGCCTCGATCATTTACGAGGCGAGCTCATCGAAAGTAGTCGTCGGCCTCCAATCGAGCTTGATGGCCGCCTTGGAGGCATCACCGATCAGCAGTCAACCTCGATTGGCCCGAAACAACGTTTGTCTATTTAGATCAGCGCTTGGTTATTCCTGCGTTCGCGGCCCAACTCGTCAACACCTTCGCCTTCCCAGAATATCTCCTTCCCGACCCGCCTGGAGGCAGCCTCGACAAAGCTGCGGACGAATGCGTCTCACTGGTCGCGAGCACCGTCAGGCTCGTGGTGCTGCAGGATGGGGCACACGGCCTCGACATAGCTGTGTGACCGTCTTTAGCTGGATTCTGCGTCTCAAAAATCCGGATCTCGCCTCCATCTTCCGCAAGAGCGAGAGACCTCCTGGGACCCCCGGCTTCCGAAGGCGCCTTTTCAGATTCCCGCCGCGAGAAGTGGCGAGAGCCTTTTTCCGCGCCACAGTACATGAACCTGCGTTGCTGGCCGTCCTAAGAGAAAATTCCGATGCGGAGCTGCCCTATTAGCTACCGGCTCCTGGCAAGAGGACGGCGACGCGGCAAATCGGCCACCGGCGCAAGGTTTCCCCTCATTGTCGGATACCCGACAGGATCACAAACCCGCTAACCCTTGTTTCATGAAATTTTCCTTCTGGCACGTTTGATGCAGAGGATCTTCCGAACACATCAGCGGATGCCCTCATATGAGCAGGCTCAGGGAAAAATGCTGTCGCCGCATGCGAGATCGCGCCCTCGCTGACAGCCAAGTCGGTCAAAGGTCGGCGCATCATGGTGGAGGCGGGCGACTTCGCCCGATTAAAACACGGAATAAGATTGGAAAGCATCTCGCTGACTGATACGCGATCATCTGCGCGACCGCAGATACGTCGGTCCCGTCCACGCTCACAAGTCGTGGACATGAGTGTCGATCTCATCACTTGGACGGGATCCATGGGCTTCACACCCGACCATACGAAAGCGGGGACAAAATCTAGCAAATCCAGCGGCACCGAAGTCGAGAATGCCCGCATGGAGACTGAAGCCGATGGCCAGAGCCGATATTCCTTCAACATCGCCTAATTGGGAAGCACCTTAGAGGAGCAAGACAAGTGGAGCTCTCTTGCATTGGAGTGGGAGCTGGGCCGTCTAATTTGAGCCTTGCGTGCCAGATGCACGAGCAAATTGGGCAAGGGGCACTGTTCTTGGATCGGCAAGTCGACTTCCGCTGGCACCCAGGCAGCGCATTCGATTCCTCGGAGCTTCAGGTCAGCCACTTCAAGGATTTGGTCACGCTGGTCAACCCGCGATCAGCCTACACTTTCGTGAACTACCTGCATGAGAACGGGCGTCTGTACCACTTCCTGAATGCACAGTTCGAAGCCGTGCTCAGAGCTGAGTTCGAGCAATACCTGAACTGGGCCTTCTACAGGAACCCGCTTGTCCGCGGCGGCGAGACGGTGCGCGAAATCCGCTTTGACGGCGAGTTTCGGGTGCGCACCGATAAGGCGGTTCTCGCCGCCAGAAACGTCGTGGTCGGCATTGGCAAGCAGGCGCATATTCCGCCGCAGTTTCAGGGCTGGACTGGACGCAATCTGTTCCACTCATCTGAATTGCTGCACATTCATCCTGAGGTGCACAAAAAGCATGTCTGCGTGGTCGGCGGGGGACAGTCCGGAGCCGAGGTGCTGTTGCACCTTGTTGGTCTGCCAAAAGAACGGCGGCCTGTCTCGATAACCTGGGTCTCGCAGCGCGAAAACTACCTGCCCATCGACAACAGCCCGTTCACAAACGAGTTGTTCATGCCCTGCTTTTCGGATCGTTTCGCGGCAATGAGCGAGCCGCAGCGCAAGCTGTTCCTGCGGCGCTTCGTGCTTGCTTCGGACGGCATTTCGGAAAGCATGTTGCGCGCGATCTATCAGGCGCTATACCGCCACGCGTTTCTAGAGCCAAACCGATGCGATATCACACTGCGGCCGGGCTGCACTGTCTCGCACTGCATCAACGCCGGCGCGGGCCACAGACTCACCCTGCAGCACGGCATGGAGGAGGTCGAAGAAGTCACGGCCGACATCGTCATCCTGGCCACCGGTTACGAGAACGCGGTGCCAGGCTTCTTGGAACCGATGGCGAACCGGCTGGAAAAGATCGACAACGAATTGGCTATTCGCGAAGATTTTTCGGTGTGCTGGGAAGGACCGCGTGACAAACGCATCTTCGTACAAAACGCGAGCCTAGGACAGCGTGGGCTGGCTGATCCGAATCTAAGCCTGCTGGCCTGGCGAGCGCGTCGCATCCTCGACAGCCTTCTGGGGCGCGCGCCGTGCGCCAACCCCGAGCATCCCAGTTTCATCAGCCCTACCTCTGTAAAGAACTGGTCCGACACCGGAGCAGAAGAAATGGGCAGCGGGATATGACCGGCCGACGGCGGATCATTGGCGGTGGCATCCAAGGAATGATTCTGGCTTCGCTGCAGCGAAGGCCAAGCCTTCTCCCAAGTCTCGTGACTGAACCGGCGCACTGCATAATTCTGCGAGGGTGCATTTGCGCTACGGCGGTAAAGGCCGTGTTACGTTGCTCACTCCGAATTGCGCAGTGGTCTTGACGCCCATGGATGGGTCGGTGGAGTGAAGGGCTCCCGCCCGTCGCGATGCGTGTCGTGTTTGGATCGGGTGAAGCAAGTGATTGGGACTAGTTCAAGGAAACCCGGAACCCGGCTCGGGGCGCTGACCGTTCCTGCGGGAGCAGAGGCGAATGCCTGAACTGCGTACCACCTACCAGAAACCTTCCCAAGCTCGCTCACGAAAAATATGGGACGTGCATGCGGCGTGACGTCTAGGCAAACAGCTTACGCAGCACCCGCGGCAGCTCGAACTCGATGGCCTGGCCCCTCATGACCCGGCTCTAGGAGAAGAGGTCAGCCATGAGCCGGCCGGCAGGCATTCGCACGCGCGAGCCAGTCGTGGGGTTACCAGCTCTTCGAGCCGGGCGCCGAAGTGCTCCTGCTCCACTAGGCGAGGCCAATCTTACCGTCGGCAATACAGCGAACGTCTTCGCTGTCCTAAAGCGACTGACGCATGAGTGATGCGTGTCCAAAAGCTTACAGCCGGCTGAAAACATGTCGGGTTCGAAACAATCGCCGTGTTGGTCCTGTTGGACTTTTGAAGCCAATAAAGCATTTGCCGCGCGCCAGGCGTGCTGGCACGGCCTTTGCTAGTTGAGGTGCGGCGATGGTGGGTGAGCTGACCCGCATGAGAATAAGCAACACGAGTGATGGGCTCAGGTGTGTTCCGTTCCTGAGGGTAGAGCCAGATTGCTCATAGACGCCAACAAGGGTGTGGGAAAAGCTTTGGAGAATAACATGGTGTTGCGGATTGGATGCGGACCTTGTGTGGCGGCGATGCCCCGTCTGATGCAGCTACAGGAAAAATTTCAAACCAGCGGATTTGAGGTCGTCGGAGTCGCAGCTAGCGAAGAGGGCCCGACCGCGGAGGAGACGCGGACGAGCTTGGATGCTTGGCTGATTCAGAGGTTCCCCAATCTAAATTATCGGATCGCGTTCGATTACACAGGCGAAATGAACAGGCTTTGGATGAAGGCGAGTTCTTCTCTCGGAATTCCTGCCTCGTTCCTGGTGGATCGCGACGGCCGCATCGCATTCATCGGACACCCGGCGGAACTCGATGACGTTTTACCCAAAGTTATGGACGGCAGCTGGCGCAGCAGCGATGAAGCGAAAGCCGCCGATAAGGGGCGGATCGATAGGAACCAACGCACTGCGCGCGAGCTGGCGCTGACCGAACCGACGTACGCCAAGCTCCAGCCGGCGCTGCAGGCGGGGAATTGGAAGGCGGCTCTCTCTACCGTCGAAGGAGGCCTCGCCTTGGTGCCAGACAATTACGGGTTCCGGCATACTCAGGCGGATCTTCTGCTTCACAAGCTGCGCGACATCGAGACCGGCTTGCCAGCTATGCGTCAATTGGTCGAGGACGCTATCGACAAGAAGTTTGAGGCCGTGTCCTGGATGGTAATGGCCCTGAAACAACTCTTCGATCCCTCGACGAACAACTCCCATCTTCCCCATACTGAGCGCTTCGCAATGGGCAAGGAGCTGTCTGAACAGATCTTGGCACTGAGTTCCCCACAAAGCGACGGCCCCCTTAAATTCGTTTGGTACGTTCCGGTCGCTCAGTACCACTACGAGTGTGGCAACAAGGTTCGCGCGATCGAGCTGATCGACGTCGCGCTGAAATCGCTCGATTTTCCGGAGCCAATGCCGGACCACATCAAACAGTACTACCTTACCCCCTTGCTCCAAGCCTTGGCCAACTACACGGGTGAGAACGCCTGTTCCGCGGATCTTTGCGTGATTCCGCAAAATAAGGCTCCGGAAAGTCAAAGCGCAGCCGCCTGATGAGCAAAGATCACAAAGGAACCACACCTGGAATTGAACCCTCAATCCCAGTTTTCTGCGGCGGCGCGCCCGCAGGAAGTATGCCCAGGCAGCAGAGGGGGGGATAGTTTGCTGCAAGTAAAGGCTCCGACATTAGTGACCAACAAGCGGATACGGCGCGGAGGAGAAGTTCGAGCCGAATTTGGCATGTCTTGGAAGGCAACACAGTCCAGGAAGTGTTCGAGATCGGCCACGAAGACGTCAATTGCGTGGAATGGGGCCCCCCACGCCAGCCCGCGGTTGCGCAGGTGTGCCCGAACCCGGCGTACCCGAAAGCAGAAATCCTCGGTTGCGGACGAGGATTGGAATTGAGGAAACGAAATCTCTCACGCAGCGCCTGGCCTGCCGTAAACAAGGACGGCGAGCGTCTTGCCCCTGTTTGACCAATGCCTCCTGCGGCTTATCCGATGCTAAATCGGGGACCGAGCTGCTGGCGGCTTTACCGTCACCAAGGAACTGCGGCGTGAGATCCAATCATGTGCGATCCGGATCGGGACGTGATGGAGGCTCTACGTTTTCACCGCAGCAGGGTTTGCTCAGGCCTGATGAAGTGCCCGCAAGGTGAAAGTTTCTGGGCTTCGGGCGCGTGCTTTTCGCGGGCAGGCAGTTGCTCATTCTGTCGAGGCGTCCGCCGCTTGGGCCTCGAGACTTTCCGGAACTGCGGATTCCGGAACCAAACTGGTCGATGACGCGACTGCAGCTATGCCTATTGCCATGTCGTGCGAGCGTGAAAAGACCGATTTTCAAGGAAGGATCATGTCAAACTTGGATCAGATGGTGAAAAAGGTCCGAAAGCTTCAACTGCGCGCAGCAATTGCTAAGACGAACTTGCGCGACCTTGCCGAGGGTCTTCCGGTGAAATGGACTGAGATAGAGGAAGTGGCCGAGAAAGCGCACGCCGTTTATGCGGAGTTGCATGGTGCCAGGAGAGAGCTCGCGAAAATGAAGACTTTACGATGAAGGGCGAATTCATCACCCGCGACGGCTCCAGATGGGTGCCGGAATATCTGATGACTATAGATGGCAAGATCTGCATCGGCTGCGGGCGCTGTTTCAAGGTCTGCTCGCGGGAGGTCATGCACCTTTACGCCGTAGATGACGCGGGTGAAATCCTCGGCGCCTGCGACGGCGGTGACGACGACTTCGATGGTGAGCTCAATCGCATGATTATGGTGGTGGACCATGCTGGCCGATGCATTGGCTGCGGAGCCTGCGGCCGTGTCTGCCCAAAGAACTGCCAGACTCATGTCGCGGCCGACCAGATCTCGGCCTGAGCTGCATGATTGACGAGAGAAATCAGGAGAACGGCATTGCGCTTAATCATCTTTTGTCGGCTCCTGGGGATGGTCCTATGCGGCAACGCTGTGACGGTTTACTTAGCGTCGGATTCCATCCGTCTGGCCGTCTTCACGACGCTAGTCTTTTGGCTGGTTCTCCAGGTGGCCTATTTTGCAAACCTTCTATTTCTAATCTGGCGGTCCAGCGGCGTTCGCGGCGAGCAAAGGGCTGAGCTTTTCGTTAGCTCCCAGAAAGTTCAATTCCGGTCATCAGACAGTGATGAGGTGAGGAATGAATCTTCAGATGTGCGCCAGCGCAATCTAATGCTCGGCATGGCAATGCTCCTTCCTTGAGGCGCCGTGACAAGATAAAGCACAGGTTCCTATAACTTCGGGGCAACCATTATCGAGGTGATCATCGCGTGCGACAATCGGATGCGGCCGCGTTCTGGTGATGACCGGCATCGAAGCAGGTTTCGCTCCATAGCTATCGTTCGGACCACAACAGCGCCCGGGTGCTTCGTCTCGACCGCGAACGAGGCGCCGGATAGCATTAACAGCGGCCTCTTTTGAAAACATCCGAACGTGCCGGCTCACAGTCAAACGCATCTCTTAGAAGCGCTCGTGCACCGCTAGTTTCCGGGCAATCACGTACCACTGGAGAAAATATGCTGAAACGGTTCGCACGCTACCCGCTCACCTTCGGACCCACCCCCGTCGAGAAGCTCGACCGGCTCGGCAAGCATCTGGGCGGCAAGGTGGAAATCTACGCCAAGCGCGAGGACTGCAACTCTGGTCTCGCATTCGGCGGAAACAAGCTGCGCAAGCTTGAATACATCATCCCCGATGCGATCGCGTCAGATGCGGACACGCTCGTCACCGTCGGCGGCGTGCAGTCCAACCACACCCGGATGGTGGCAGCGGTCGCCGCCAAGGTCGGCATGAAATGCCTCCTGGTTCAGGGGAGCTGGGTTCCACATGACGATGCCGTCTACGACCGGGTCGGCAATATTCTCTTGAGCCGCATCTTGGGCGCAGAGGTGCACCTGGTCGACGAGGGCTTTGACATCGGCATCCGCCAAAGTTGGGAAAAAGCCCTTGATGAGGTCAAGGCAAGGGGCGGCAGGCCCTATGGGATACCTGCCGGTGCCTCTGTCCACAAATACGGCGGCCTTGGTTATGTGGGGTTCGCCGAGGAGGTGCGTGCGCAAGAGAAACAGCTTGGGTTTGCCTTCGACTACATTGTCGTTTGCACGGTCACCGGTTCAACGCATGCCGGCATGATCGTCGGGTTCGCCGCGGACGGTCGACAGCGCAAGGTGATCGGTGTCGATGCCTCTGCGACTCCCGCCAAGACAAAGGCGCAGGTGCTTGGCATAGCACAACGTACAGCGCTGCTCGTCGAGCTCGGAACGGAACTCATCGAGGCTGACGTCATATTAATCGAGGACTACGCGTACCCGCGCTATGGCATTCCATCCGAGGAAACGAAGGAGGCAATCCGGCTGTGCGCGCGGCTCGAGGGCATGATTACCGATCCCGTCTATGAGGGCAAATCAATGCATGGAATGATCGACCTCGTGAAGAGAGGCTTCTTTCCAGAGGGGTCTAATATCCTCTACGCGCATCTCGGCGGCGCGCCTGCGATCAACGGGTACGGTTACGCCTTCCGCAATGGCTGACGCGCGACAGACGCGCTACGCCATGCTGCCCTGTGGGCGATATGAACCAACTGGAATTCCCATAAGCTAACGTGGCAGCGTTCAGGAAGCGCCGTCGGGTGTGCGAGCAGCGATGCCTGATGGCGCGCGCACTAGAGCACGTCCCGTGATCGATGAATCGATTGTGATGTGACGACGAGCTTCTCCGGTGATTCAACATCCACCTTGA
>NZ_JBVVQU010000037.1:0-65196 GCF_055811555.1 Mesorhizobium sp. WSM4813 | reverse complement strand
GGCTCTGTGGGACGCGGTCGGCGCGGTCGTCGACCTCTTCACCCCAGCCGAATGTGCCAATTACTTCAAAGCCGCAGAATATGAACCGGATTAAACAGGACGTGCTCTAGTCCACCTCCTGCTCAGAGGGAAGGATCATAGCATGAGTGACGAACTGATCCGCCTTCCGGATGCAATGGAGCCCGTCACGCGCCCCGGCATTATACACCATCGGTGCGAGCATCCCGGCTGCGCCAAAAATGCGGGATGAGGCTTTGCCAATGTCCTCTGTTCCAGGTCGAAGTATCCAAGATCATAGGGCATGAGGCTCAAGTGCCAAATGCCATCGTCGAACTCGTTGACGCCGAACCTTTGATCGGCGGGCACGGTGACGATCTTCTTCCTGTGCATGCAGATGCGGCCGGAGGCGGACGAACCTGTTCACCTTCGGGACGAACCTGCGCTATCCGCGATTGATGAATCTTCCTCATGACGACATGCGGATTTTGCCGCCTAATTGATCGCCGCCGTCGTCACTATTCTATTTCGACATTCGCAACACTGCCGCGCAAGCCGAGGAATGAGCATGGCCCGGCAGGCCAGCGACAGGTCAAGACGATCAAAGGAGACAGGCATGAACAAGCAGATCGGAATCGAGAGCACGGCGGACCCGCAGTCCAGTGTCGACTTTGGCCGGCGTGACCTCCTGAAGCTGACCGGCGCCGGCGTCGCCGCGCTCGGTGCGGCGTCGCTCTTCAACATCCCCTTCGCAAAGGCTCAAGATATGTCAAACGGCGCCAACAACTTCTACACCAGCGATCAGGTGACGCTCGAAAAGATTGCCTTCAAAAGCCAATACGAGATGAACGTCGCGGGCAATCTGTTCATTCCCAACAAGCTCGACCGCAATGCGCGCCATCCGGCGCTCGTCGTCGGGCATCCGATGGGTGCGGTGAAGGAGCAGAGCGCAAACCTTTATGCCACCAAGATGGCCGAACAGGGCTTCGTCGCGATGTCCATCGACCTGCCGTTCTGGGGCGACAGCGAGGGCGAGGCCCGCCAGATCGTTTCGCCTGACGTCTACGCCGAAGCGTTCAGCGCCGCGGTCGATTTCCTGGGCACACGGCCATTCGTCGACAGAAACCGCATCGGTGCGATCGGCGTCTGCGGCAGCGGCAGTTTCGTCATCAGCGCGGCCAAGATTGACCCGCGGATGCGCGCCATCGCGACCGTCAGCATGTACGATATGGGGGCCGCCAACCGCGACGCGCTCAATCATTCGCTGAGCGTCGAGCAGCGCAAGCAGATCATTGCCGCAGCTGCCGAGCAGCGCTGGGCCGAGTTTGAAGGCGGCGCGGTCGAATATACCGGCGGCACGGTGCATCAGTTGACCGCCGACACCCATCCCATCCAGCGGGAGTTCTATGACTTCTACCGCACGCCGCGGGGCGAATTCACGCCCGCCAGCGCAAACCCGCAGATCACCACGCACCCGACGCTGACCAGCAATGTCAAGTTCATGAACTTTTACCCGTTCAACGACATCGAGACGATCTCGCCGCGCCCGATGCTGTTCATCGCGGGCGATCAGGCTCACTCGCGCGAGTTCAGCGAGGATGCCTTAAAGCGAGCGGCCGAGCCGAAGGAGCTTGTGTGGGTTTCCGGCGCCGGGCACGTCGATCTCTATGATCGCATGGACCTGATCCCGTTCGACAAGCTGACCAGCTTCTTCAATCAGCACCTCTCCGCGTGAGCGGCGAGATGGAGCCTGCGGCGGAGGGAGCAGGCTCCATCAGCATAGATCGGGAGATACGACGGCATGCTGAAACTATTACTGAGCTCCACTGTTATCGCACTCGGAATGGTTGGACCTGCCATGGCTCAAGAGCGCATTCGCCTTTCTTCGGATTGGGGGGAGGTCACAGCAGATCTCGCCGATAACGAAGCAGCAAAATCTCTGGCGCAGATGCTGCCGCTCACGATCGAGATGTCCGATCATCTGCGCCAGGAAAAGACCGGCAACCTGCCTTCCGCATTGCCCGAACTGGCGCGGCAGCGCGACTTCTCTATCGGCACGCTTGGGCTGTGGAGTTCCGATCATTTCGTGATCTACTATCGGAGCGGTCGCCTCCCGGCGCCTGGCATCATTGTGCTCGGACAGGTCACTGGCGATGTCTCGATCTTTGATCGTCCCGGTCCCGTCACCGTCCGCGTTGAACGCGCCGACTGAAACCTGCGCCATCCGCTCGTCCGCCGGAGCGCGCGCTGCGGATTGAATAGCTGCCGCTAAATGAAGTCTCTGTGTTCCCCTTCGATTTATCCGGTATAATCGAGTTCCGGCTATCGGAAGGATTCATGAGTGTCGCGGCAGAATGTCAACGATCTGCTCGCGTTTCTGGCTGTTGCTCGAGAGCGTAGCTTCACGCGAGCCGCAGCCCGGTTCGGCATATCGCAATCGGCGCTAAGCCACACTATTCGTCAACTCGAAGCTCGTCTTGGCGTTCGCTTGCTCACACGCACGACGCGCGCGGTAGCCCCCACGGAAGCGGGAGAGCGGCTTTTGGAACGGATTGGGCCTCACTTTGACCAGATCGAAGTCGAGGTCGATGCACTGAACGAATTGAGAGAAAAGCCCGCCGGAACCATCCGGCTCTCAGCGCCCGACTATGCAATCAGCAGCATCCTTTGGCCCAAGCTGAAACGCTTTCTCCCGAAATATCCCGACATCAAGGTCGAACTCCTGCTCGACAATGGCCTCACCGACATCGTGACGGAGCGCTATGACGCCGGGATCCGCATGGGCGAGCAGCTTGCGAAAGACATGATTTCCGCTCGCATCGGACCGGATTTCCGGTTCGCGGTCGTCGGTGAAAAGTCCTACTTTGCCGAGCATCCCGAGCCGGAGGAGCCGCAGGATCTCGTGCAGCACAATTGTATCAATTACCGTTTTCCAACGTCCGGGGCTCTTTATGTGTGGGAGTTCGAGGAGAACGGCCGCGAGATCAAGATTCGCGTCGATGGACAGCTCGTCTTCAACAACATCTTTCATGTCCTCGACGCTGCGCTCGCCGGGCGCGGCCTTGGCTATGTTCCAGAAGAAATTGCCCTTCCTCACATCGCCAAAGGTCGGCTGGCGCGGGTCCTGGAAGGTTGGTCGCCATATTGGGATGGCTACCATCTCTATTATCCAAGCCGCCGGCAGTCCTCACCTGCTTTCGTTGCCCTGGTCGATGCGCTGCGCCATCGTGAGTAAATATCGATGCCGCGGCTTCTTGCCACTGAAGCCACACAACGAAGGGCGACGCCAACCGTCTTTGCATCACGGCTCGCAAGAGAGCGTGAACGGCCGAGGCTGCCCATGTCTCAGTTAGGGCTGCTGTATTGCCGCGAGCTTCCAGTCGTCGCCGTTCTGGCGCGTGAAGGTCCACAGTTCGGTTGTTTCCGTCGGCCGATCGGCTTCGCCCGCGACGATCTTGCCGCTGGCGCGATCGCGCATCACGTCGTGAGACTCGTAGCGCAAGGCAGCCGTCGCGTAGTCGCGATCGTCTTCCCGCCAGCTCTCCGCAATGTCGGCCTCCAGCAGGGCGACGTTCGACACATCATTCCTGATGCCCTTCTTGGCATTGTCGGCAAGTTCTTCGGACAGGTATGACACCATCTCGGGGGTCGCCAGCCGGCGCAAGCCAGCATAATCTTCGCGCCCGAACGCTTCCTGAACCTCCGTCAGCCGCTGCTGGAATATGTCGAGGTCGGCCTGCGTCATTGTTATTTCATCGGAGGCTTGAGCCGTCCGGCCAAATCCAGACCCGATGCCTGGGATGGGGAAAGAGGAGACATTGTCCGCCTCGGGCTGGGCTGCCGCGTTTCGCCCAAAGTTCCCCGTGCTCCGCGGAACGCCGGCCATGGCGGGCGCCTGGTTGCGTGCCGATTGCGACCGGAAAAAGCGGATCGCCAGCATGATCGCGCCGCCGATCAGCAGCCCTTGAAGCAGCAGGCCCAAGATGCCGGCCAAGCCGCCGAACCCTTGGCCCAAAAGCAGTCCGATCAGACCGCCGAGCAGCAGGCCACGCATCATCGAGCCGCCGAGGCCGCTGAAGATCCCTGGTCGTTGGGCTGCCGGCGCCTGGCGGGCCGCATTGTTCGTTACGGCATTGGGGTTCGTTGCGGTATTGGGCGTCATCGAGCGCTCGACCGGCGCGGCCGGTTGTGGCGCAGTCCTGGTCGGCGGGACCGACTGGAAAGTGCGCGTGCCGCGGCTGCCGAAGCTGCCGCCACGCCGCGCCTCAGCGTAATCGGCCGTGACCATGGACAATGCCAGGAACAGTCCTGCAAACAAAACTGCAAACCGGCTCGAACGCGAAATCATCATGGCAAATCCCTAGGCGATACTCTTCGCGCTCATATGGGGTGCGCCGATCGAAATATCAGTGGCCCCACCTTCCATATTCGGCCATTGAGGAGAATTCCAGGGCCGCCTCGACCCCAGACACGGCAGCTGACCGTGATCCTTCTGCCGCCTTGTGCGTTGTCGCCCCAGGAGACACCGAGGAGACGAACGGTGTTTGCAGGTTTCAGAGCCACCAGCTTGCAACTGGACGACACGACCATTTTCGCAAGGGTCGGCGGAACCGGTCCGCCGCTGCTGCTGCTTCATGGTTTTCCCGAAACGCATCTGATGTGGAGGGATATCGCCACAGCGTTGGCACCCCGCTTTACGGTGATCGCCGCCGATCTTCGAGGCTATGGGCAAAGCGGCTGCCCGATCTCCTCTGCCGATCATAGCCCATACGCCAAGCGCGCCATGGCCGGCGACATGGTTCAAGTCATGAGGCAGCTGGGGTTTGAGCGGTTCATGGTTGCTGGACACGATCGTGGCGGGCGGGTCGCCTATCGTCTGGCGCTCGATCACCCCGATGAAATCTCCAAAGTCGCCGTCCTCGACGTCATCCCCACCGCCGCCGCGTGGGATAGGGCGGACGCCAGGCTGGCTCTCGCCTTCTGGCCCTGGAGCCTTCTCGCGCAACCGGAGCCGCTGCCGGAGCGGCTGATAGGCACGGCGCCCGATGCCATCGTCGACAATGCGATTGTGCAGTGGGGATCGCCGGCAGAAATGTTCTCCGCGGAGGTAAGAGACGCCTATGTCGAGGCGCTTCGCGATCCCGTTCATATTCATGCGATTTGCGAAGAGTATCGGGCCGCTGCCACGATCGATCGTGAACATGACGCGGCGGACCAGGCAAGCGGCCGTCGCATTGAGTGTCCGCTGCTGGCGCTATGGAGTAGCGAAGGTGGCCTCGAGAGTTGGTATGCCAGGGAAGGCGGCCCGCTGGCTATTTGGAGAAAATGGGCCGACAGGGTTGAAGGAAACCCTGTCCCAGGCGGGCACTTCTTTCCAGAAGAGCACCCTGACCAGACCGCAGCGGCTCTCTCGAAATTCTTCGAGGACAAATAGGGGGCATGACGCCCAGGGCGGAGTGTTGTAGAGCTTCACATGCTTCAACTATGCAGAAAGCTCGGGAACGCTTGGCGGCCCGGGATCGAGGATCTCTGGTATTCGCCCGTCCGGCGTCAAATCCGCTTGATAAGAAATGAAAGTCATCTCGCCAGCGACGCCTCTGATATGCAGCCTCGTCCTTCTCGGAGGTTGCGCATCGCCCTTCCACACATCCTTTGATGCCGCGAAGTACGATAGGATGAGCTGCGTCGAACTCAACGTGGCAATGGGCGAAGTCGCCAAGGAGATGTCGGCGACAGCGATCACTCGGGGCAAAGTCGCGAAAACGAACATTCCGAACTGGCTATGGGGAGCCCGGCGTGTCGCCACTACCGTGACTGCCCGCCAGAGCGCAAAAATCGAGCGCTTGCGACAGCAGGAGGCTGCGATCGCGGCGGTGAGACGAAGCAAGTGCTGATTTGCGGCGCCGGCGTGAGCGCCTGCAAGCCGAAGACCGAAAAATGATCAATTCGCAGGACATGGCATTGGAGCCGAGGCTCGACGGCTCCAGAATTCTGTCATCCTCACCATCACGGCTTCAGTCTCGGCGACACGGCCAAGCCGAGGAAAACGATAACGGACTGATTGAGGCGCAGGATGTCCGCGTCGTCCAACCGCCCGATATTTGCGCCGATCCTGGACTTCGGGACCGTGCTGATCTTGTCCACCATCAGTCGGCAGACGGCGAGCAGCCCGTTGCGCTCATTCGGTTCAATGGCCAGACGGAACAATGGGGCGATCCGCTTCGCTGAGCGAACGGTCGACCGCCTGAAACTCGTAATATTGGTATTCGCTCATAGCAGCTTCATAGCCGATCCTCGTCTCACAAGTCAGTTTCCGGGACGGAGCTTTGTCGAAGCGATCCCGCGAGTCTGACACCTTCTGCACAGGTATTGGCCGTTCATGCGGCGGATGACCTGTTGAAAGGCAGCCGGTCTGTCGTAGATTTTGCCAAGCACCAACGACAGCGAGGATGCCATGAAGAAGGAAGAGCTGGAATCGATCCTTGGCCGTGACAGGCCCGGCTTCGATCTGGGTCCGATAGAAGACCAACTGCATGCCGTGGCTAGCGAACAGCAACTACCGGACGTCGCAATCATTCACTGCATCGCAAGGATCGAAGAATCCGCTCCCGCGCTGCGGGCGGTCCTCACAAGAGCGGCCGAAGGAGAGCATCTGTCGCAGGATGATGAGATGCTGCTCTTGCGAGGCATTTACATCCTGGGCGGTGCTCGCGACAGTGAAGCGTTCCGACCCTTGCTGCGCCTGCTGCGCCGCCCGGAACACGAGCTCGATGGTCTGCTCGGCGATGCCGTGACCGAGAGCATGGCGCGTATCGTCGCCGGCGTGTTCGATGGCGACGCCGACGCTTTGTTCAGCTTGATCAGCGACCGCTCCGTCGATCAATTCGTCCGCGATACAGTTTTCGGCGCAGCGACCTTCCTGACCTGGGAAGGCCGCATCGAGCTTGACCGAATGCGAGATTTTCTCGAGCGATTCCACACCGAGAGGCTGGCCGATGACGACGATTTTGCCTGGATCGGCTGGCTGGAGGCAATCGCCCGGCTTGGCTTGCGCAATCTTGCATCGCTTGTTCACAGCGCATGGCACGACGGCCGCATCCCAATGGGCATGCTTGAACTCAGTGATTTCGAAGACGATCTCCTGGCAGCCGAGCAAAACCCGAACGATATCGACCGATTCAAGCGCGCCGGTCTCGGCTATATCGACGATGTGCTTGAAGCGTTGGAATGGACCAGCCACCTTGAGTATTTTGGCGAGGAAGATTGGCAATCGACCTTGCCGGAACAAACCTGGCTCGACGAGCTGAAGAGCCTGACTGCGCCGGTCACAAATCCTATGCGCCATGTCGGACGAAATGATCCATGCCCCTGTGGAAGCGGCAAGAAAGCGAAGAAATGCTGTCTCGCAAACTGACCTGCTGCAGCACCGGCGGCTTTGATCTTTGGCTGTCTCAGGCCGAACCTCCGGAGTGATGCGCAGCGATTGCGCCGAGGAATATCTCGCCGAATTCCCTGAGCTTGGCGGCGCCGACGCCGTTGACTGCGGCGAAGGCGTCCAGGTCGCGCGGGCAGCGTTCGGCCATATCGATCAGCGTACGATCGGAGAAGATCACGAAGGCCGGCACCTGGCGCTCCCGGGCAAGCCGCAGCCGTACCGCCTTGAGCGAGGCCAAGAGCGCGGTATCCAGGTCTTCCGTGCCCGCGGCAGCATCGGGACGTGTCTTGCCGCGCGATGCGCGGTGCCGCATCTCTACGCGATACCGGAACGGGACCTCGCCACGGGCCAGTTCTCGGCCCTTTTCGGCGATGGCGAGGCCGCCATGGCCGCCTGAGTCCAATGTCAGAAACCCTCCCGCTACGAGCTGGCGGATCAGCGACAGCCAGACATCCTTCTTGTGCGCCACACCGGTCCCGAAGCTCGCAAGCCTGTGGTGGCTCCTGGCCAGGACCTTCTCGGTTTCATGGCCGAGCAGGACATCGACGATATGGGCCGCACCGAAGCGCTCGCCGGTCTGCGCGATGGCCGCGAGGATGATCCGCGCCTCCGCCTCGCCGTCCGCATGCGGCGTCTGGTCAAGGCAGTTGTCGCAATTGCCGCAAGGCATTGCTGTTTCGCCGAAGTAGCCAAGCAGGATCTGGCGGCGGCACTGGGCGGTTTCGCAATAACCGATCAGCGTATCGAGCCGGCCATGCGCGCGCCTTTTATGCTCCGCCGGCGCGTCCTCGTCGTCGATGAAAAGCCGCCGCATGCGGATATCGCCGAGACCGAAGAGCATGTGTGCCTCGGCAGCCCGCCCGTCGCGGCCGGCGCGCCCGATTTCCTGATAATAGGCTTCGAGGCTGCCCGGCAGGTCGGTGTGGAAGACATAGGCGACATCAGGCTTGTCGATCCCCATGCCGAAGGCGATGGTCGCCACCATGACGACACCAGACAAGGTCATGAATGCGTTTTGATTCGCTTCACGCGCGTCCTTGCTCATGCCGGCATGATAGGCGAGCGAGCGCACGCCGTTCTTCTCGAGGAATGCCGCCGTCTCCTCCGTCTTCTTGCGCGACAGGCAATAGACGATCCCGCTGCGGCCGGCGTGGCGCTGAACAAAGCTCAGCAATTGGCGCTTGCTGTCCTGCTTGGCCTCGATGCCAAGCTTGATGTTCGGCCGGTCGAAACCCAGCACCAGGGTTTCGACTTTCCCGGCGAACAGCTGTGCGGCGATATCGGTGCGCGTCGCCTCGTCCGCTGTCGCCGTCAGCGCAATGATCGGCACTTCGGGGAAAATGTCGCGCAGCCGCGACAGCTCTTCGTATTCGCGCCTGAACGCCGGGCCCCATTGGGAGATGCAATGCGCCTCGTCGACAGCGATCAGCCGGATGTCGAGCCTCGCCAGCGCTTCGAGCATCCGCGCGGTCATGAGCCGCTCCGGCGCCAGGTAAAGCAGGCGGGTTTGGCCGGCCGCAACGCGGCGCCATGCGGCGACATTGGCCTCGCGGTCGAGTGAGGAGTTGATCGTATCGGCGGCCACGCCGGCAAGGCGCAATGCGGCGACCTGGTCCTGCATCAACGCCACCAGCGGCGAAACGACAATGGTGAGCCCGCCCAGGACCAGCGCCGGGACCTGATAGCAGAGCGATTTGCCAGCGCCGGTCGGCATGACGGCCAGCACATGACGCCCGGTCAGCAGCGCCTCCGTCACCGCGTCCTGGCCGGGGCGAAAATCGTCGAAGCCGAACACGTCCTTCAGGACGCGCCGCTTTGGATCCTCCGTCGGGACGCTCGCCGCCGATACCTGCATCAGGGAATTACTATGGTCGGCGCCGCCCAAAAAGAGAGCGGGCTCAGGGACTGCGACGACATCTCCCTGGCGAATCGCCAGGTGACTGCCTTGACCTCGGATTCGAATATTCGATCATCCCTCAAATCCCGTCTCCGTCGGCGTAGTCTGAAAGAATATCTCCTTCATTGGCGGATATGGCATCCCGATTCCAGCCCCTATTCGCTTTGGCTGTGAATAACGCGTCGGCCTGGGCGCCGGTTAATCCTATCTTCACTATGATTCGGCAGGTTCAGGTTCTGCGGTGATGTTTTGAGTACCGCGGCGCCACAAGCGCCCAGGCAACACGCCCGCGTCTCTCCGGAGGCGCGGGCTTTCGTTTGCGACGATTGCTGCCGCTACGCAGTGACCTGCGTTCGTTCTCGTAACGTCAGGTAAGGAAATCGGCGCGGTGCGGCGTAAAACTGTCGACGAGGCGGCCGGCCTCGAGCGCCTTCACGCCATGGACCAGATTGGAAGGGACGATGAAGCTGCTTCCCGTTTCCAGGATCTCGGTCCTGCCGTCGATGGTGACCTCGAAGCGGCCTTCGGCGACGTAGCTCGCCTGGACATGCGGGTGCGAATGCAGCGCGCCGATACCGCCCTTGTCGAAACCGAATTCGACCATCATCAGTTCGTCCGTGTGCAGCAGCACACGCCTGCGATTGCCATCCGGGGTCGGCGTCCACGCGCCCCCGCCGGCGTGCGAGAAGATCTTCGTTCCGGTCATCGCCAAATCCTCCTCATCGCGCCAGCCAGCCGCCGTCCACCGGCACCACTGCGCCATGCATATAGTTGGACGCCGGCGCCAGCAGGAAGACGGCCGCGTCACCGATGTCTTCCGGCCCGCCCCAGCGCCCGGCTGGAATGCGCGCCAGAATGGCGGCGCTGCGGTCCGGATCGGCACGCAGCGCCTCGGTGTTGTTGGTTTCGATATAGCCGGGCGCTATGCTGTTGACGTTGATGCCTTTCGACGCCCATTCGCAGGCGAGCAACCGGGTGATGCCGAGCACGCCGTGTTTGGAGGCGGTGTAGGAGGCGACGCGGATGCCGCCTTGGAAGCTCAGCACCGAGGCGATGTTAACGACCTTGCCGCGCCGTCCGGCATCGGCAAGCACGCGCCGGGCAAAGCTCTGGCTGAGAAAAAAGACCGTCTTCAAGTTGACGTCCATGACGTCGTCCCAATCGGCTTGCGCAAAGTCGACGGCGTCGGCGCGCCGGATGATGCCGGCATTGTTGACCAGCCCGTCGAGCGGCCCGGTTTCGTCCCAGACGCGATCGAGCATCGCCTGGGCGGCTGCGTGGTCGGCAAGATCGCAGCGCACCGCCTCGAAGCGTCCGCCCGCAGCAGTGATCTTTTCCGCAGTCTCATCCATTGCAGAACGGCCGACGCCGACCACCGCACCACCGGCGCGCGCGATCGACAGGGCGATGCCTTGGCCGATCCCGGTGTTGGCGCCGGTGACGAGGATGCGTTTGCCGGTCAGGCTGAAAGCCGAGAGGTCGCTCACCGCAGCTCTTCCATCGCTACGGGATCGACATCGGTGTAGTCGACATTGTCGCCGGCCATCGCCCAGATGAAGGCGTAGTTGGAGGTGCCGGCGCCCGAATGAATCGACCATCCCGGCGACAGCACCGCTTCTTCATTGCGCATGACGAGATGGCGTGTCTCATCCGGCTCGCCCATGAAATGGAACACACGCGCCGTCTCCGGCAGGTCGAAATAGAGGTAGGCCTCCATGCGCCGGTCATGCACGTGGCACGGCATGGTGTTCCAGACCGAGCCTGACGCAAGCTGGGTCATGCCGACGACCAGCTGGCAGGTTTTGACGCCTTCGGCATGGATGAACTGGAAGATCGAGCGCTCGTTGCAGGTCGCCTGGCTGCCCAGATCGAGCCGCTTGGCATCGCCGATGCGGATCAGCTGGCTTGGATGGCTCTGATGCGCCGGCGCGCTGAGCAGATATAACTTGGCCGGCTCGGCCGGATTGACTGAGGCGAACGACACCTCGTTGGCGCCCATGCCGAGATACAGCATGTCACGCGGCTGCAACTCGTAAGACTGGCCGCTGGCCTTCACGATGCCGGCGCCACCGATATTGACGGCGATCATTTCGCGGCGATCGAGAAAGTTCTTTGTCCCGGTCGGCTTGATCGCCTGCAGCGGAAGCGGTGTCCCGGCAGGCATGGCGCCGCCGACGATCATGCGGTCGTAGTGAGTGTAGGTCAGGCCGATGCGGCCGAACTGGAACAGGCCTTCGATCAGGAAATTATGACGAAGCTCGTCCGTCCCCATCGCCGCGGCGGTAACAGGGTCGATGGCGAAGCGCGAAGTGAAATCCGTGTGACTATCGGTGTGATTCATTGCTGTCCCATTGGGCTGCCTCATTGATCATTCGGTTGCCGCGGCCTTGACCGAATCGGCATAAAAAATCTGACGTGCGTGCAGGCGCTCGCGATAGCGCTGCTGGCTGGCGGTGAGATGGGCGCGCATGGCTTCTCGAGCGGCTTCGGCATCGCCTGATGTAATGGCGTTCAGGATCACCAGATGCTCGCCTTGCAGCCCACGCTGGTAGACGTCGGACTGGGCCAGCTCGGTGGACCATGGCGACGTCACGTCGCAAGGAATGGCGCGCCGGCCGAGCACGTCCAGCATCTCGACATAGAACGGATTGTTGGTGGCGCTGGCGATCGCCCGGTGGAAGGCAAGGTCGGCCGGACCCGTCGGCTCGCTGTTCAAGAGCAGCCGCTCGAACTCGAAGAACGCCTCCTGGATCGCGGCTTCCTGCGCGGCGTTGCGACGGATAGCGGCGAGCCCGGCGGACTCGATCTCGATCGCCAGGCGCACCTCGAGCACATTCAGGGCGATCGAATCCTTGCTGCCCATATCCGCGGCCAGCGTGCCGAACATCGTCGAGATATGCTCGGTGACGAAGACCCCGGCGCCCTGGCGCGGCTCGACCAGGCCGTCGGCGGCAAGCTTGGCCAGCGCTTCGCGGATGACGGTGCGGCTGACCCCGAAGGTTTCGGTCAGCTGGCCCTCGGTCGGCAGCTTTTGGCCCGGCTGGATCCCGCCCGCCTGCAACTGCTTGCGGATCGCCGCGACCACGGTCTCCGACAGCTTGGGCTTGCGTTCGACCTTCAGGCTGATCGCCATATCCGATGCCATTGCCAACCCCTATTTGAAGACGCTCGGCAACCACAGCGAGATGGCCGGGATATACGTGACGAGCCCAAGCACCAGGAGGCCGGCCCCATAGAACGGCCAGATCGAGCGCATCGCTTCCCAGACGGATATCTTGCCCACTGCGCACGCCACGAACTGCACTGCGCCCACTGGCGGCGTGTTCAGCCCGATGCCGAAGTTGAGGATCATGATGACGCCGAAATGCACCGGATCGACGCCGTAGGCCTGTGCCACGGGCAGGAAGATCGGCGTGCAGATGATGATCGTCGGCCCCATGTCCATGAACGTGCCGAGGAACAGCATCAAGAGGTTGAGCAGGAGAAGCACGACCAGCGGATCTTCCGAGATCGCGTTCATCGAGGCTATCAGCGCTGCCGGCACTTTCAGGAAAGCCATCAACCACGAGAACGCCGCCGCCATGCCGATGATGAGCAGCACCATGGCCGTGGTTCGCACGGCACCATGGGTGGCATGAACGAAACCTTCCCAGGTCATCTGCCGGTAAACCAGGACAGTCACGAGCAACGCATAGATGACGGCGATGCAGGAACTCTCGGTGGCCGTGAAAACCCCCGATCGCACGCCGCCGAAGATGATCGCGATCAGCAGCAGGCCGGGCACCGCGACAGCGAAGAGATGCGCGACCGCGGCGAAGCCCGGAAACGGCTCGGTCGGATAACCGCGGGAGCGCGCCACGAAGTAGGCGGTGATCATCAATGCCAGAGCCAATAGCAGGCCCGGGATGATGCCGGCCGTGAACAGGTCGGCGATGGATATCTTTCCGCCTGCCGAAATCGAGTAGATGATCATGTTGTGCGACGGCGGCAGGAGCAGCGCGATCAGCGCCGCCATCGAGGTGACGTTGACGGCGTAATCCGCTCCATAGCCACGCGCCTTCATCTGCGGGATCATCAAGCCGCCGACAGCCGCTGCCTCCGCCACCGCGGAGCCTGAAATGCCGCCGAACAGTGTGGCGGTGGCGATGTTGACCTGCCCGAGGCCGCCGCGCATGTGGCCGACAAGCGAGCCGGCGAAGGCAACGATCTTGCTGGCGATGCCGCCGCGCACCATCAAGTCGCCGGCGTAGATGAAAAACGGAATGGCCAGCAGCGAAAAGACGCTCATGCCGGAATTCAGGCGCTGGAACACGATGAGCGGCGGCAGGCCCATGTAGAGGACGGTGGCAAAGCTTGCGACGCCGAGGCAGAAGGCGATCGGCGTGCCGATAAGCATCAGAACGGTGAAGACACCAAAGAGTATCCAGAGTTCCATGGCGTCAGACCTTCACGTTCGCTGTGTCGAGTTCGGCTGCGACTTCCGCCGGCGGCAGTTCATCGAGCGCATCGTCGATCGGCGCACCGGAAAGGCGAAGCACGATGCGCTCCAGCGTGAAGAGCACGATGAGCGCGCCTCCCGCGACAAGCGGGACGTAGTCCCACCCCCCTGATATGCCGAGCGACGGCAAGGTGGCGCCCCAGGTCAATGCGACCAGCTGGCTGCCATACCAGATCATGCCGATGCCGAAGGCGAGCGCGACGAGGTCCGAGATCATCCTCAGCCAACGCTTGCCGCCTTTCGGCAGCACGTAGAGCAGGACGTCGAAGCCGAGGTGATAGTTCTCGCGCACCCCGACGGCGGCGCCGAGGAAAATGAACCAGCTCATCAGCATCACCGAGCCCTGCTCGGTCCAGCTCGGCGAGCGGTTCAGAACATAACGGCCGAACACCTGCCAGGCGACGAAGGCGGTCATCAGCACCAGCCCGACGCCGGCGATCCACAGCGCCGCCGTGCTGACGCGCGACATCACCCGCGCGATGCCGGACAGGGGCGGTCTCTGTTCTGAGCTGGAGGTCACCGGTTCTCTCCGCAAGAGGATGGCGGCGCGGAATGCCCGCGCCGCCGCTTGATCACTTCACGGCCCTAATGGCCTCGACCATCGCCTTCAGCTTGTCGTCCTTGACGTGCTTTTCGTAGACCGGGCCCATAGCGTCGATGAAGGGCTGTTTGTCCGGCGTCGTGATCTGCGAACCGGCCGCCTCGACCTTGGCACGCGATTCCTTGACCTTGGCTGCCCACAGCTCACGCTGCTTGGCGACGCTTTCCTTGGCAGCGGCCTTGAATATCGCCTGGTCTTCCGGCGTCAGCTTGTCCCAGCTCGACTTCGCCATGACGAAGGCTTCCGGCACCATCGTGTGCTCGTCGAGCGAATAGAACTTGGCGACTTCCGCGTGCTTGGCGGTGTCGTAGCTCGGAAAATTGTTCTCCGCGCCGTCGATGACCCCGGTCTCGATCGCAGAATACACCTCGCCATACGGCATAGGCGTTGCGTTGGCGCCGAGTGCCGCCACCATGTCGACGAAGATGTCGGACTGGATGACGCGGAATTTCATGCCGGCCATATCGGCTACAGAGTTGATCGGCTTCTTCGAATTGTAGAAGGAGCGGGCGCCGCCGTCGTAAAAGGCGAGCAGCACCAGCCCGACCTGTTCGAACGCCGCCGCGATCTGGTCGCCGACTGGCCCGTCCATGACCTTGTGCATATGGTCTTCCGAGCGGAAGATGTAGGGCAGCGAGGGCACGGTGGTTTCGGGGATGAGTCCGTTGAACGGCGCCATCGAGACGCGGTTGAGGTCGATCACGCCGGAACGCACCTGCTCGATCGTGTCCTTTTCCTCGCCGAGCTGCGCGGAATGATAGACATCGACCGAATAGCGGCCGGCCGTGCGCTCCTTCACAAGCTCGCCAAAATATTTGACCGCTTCGACCGTCGGATAGCCGTCCGGGTGCGTGTCGGACGAGCGCAGAACCGTCTGGGCGCTTGCCGTTCCGGCCATCAGTGCGGCGGCAAGTAGCGTAGCTCCCGCCAGTCTAGAAAAATGCAGCATTGGTTTCCTCCCGTTGAAACGATGGCGGCAAGCGCCGTTAAAGCCGGTACGCCTTTTTCGCGAGCGTATAGGCCAGATCCTGCGCCAGCTCGTGCGCCTCGTCCTCGCGGAGCCGGTGCTCGGCGACGAGACGCGCAAGAAAGGCACAATCGACCCGACGCGCCACATCGTGGCGAGCCGGGATGGATGGAAAGGCGCGGGTGTCGTCGTTGAAGCCGACGGTGTTGTAGAATCCGGCCGTCTCGGTGGTCATCTCGCGGAACCGGCGCATGCCCTCCGGGCTGTCGTGGAACCACCAGGCCGGCCCGAGTTTCAGCGCCGGATAAACGCCGGCGAGCGGCGCCAGTTCGCGCGCGTAGCTGCTCTCGTCGAGCGTGAAGAGGATGATGGTAAGGTCGCGCTCCAGCCCGACGCAGTCGAGCAGCGGCTTCAGCGCCGTCACATAGTCGGTTCTGGTCGGGATATCGAAGCCCTTGTCCCTACCGAACCTCTGGAAGACAGCAGGCGAATGGTTGCGCCAGGAGCCGGGATGGATTTGCAGGACCAGCCCATCGTCGCGGCTCATCTTGGCCATTTCGGTCAGCATCTGGGCGCGAAACAGCTTTCGCTCGCGCTCGTCGTCCGAGCGCCGGCGGATGCGGTTGAACAGCTCCTGCGCGGCGGCATCCGACAGATTGGCGGTCTCCGCCGTCGGATGGCCGTGATCCGACGCGGTCGCGCCGAAATTCTTGAAGAAGACCCTTCTCTGGCGATGCGCATCGAGATAGCCGGCCCAGGTGCCGGTGTCGCAGCCGGTGATGTCGCCGAGCCGATCGAGATTGGCCGAAAAGCCTTCGAAATCGGGATCGACGACGGCGTCCGGCCGATAGGCGGTGACGACGCGGCCCTCCCAGCCGCTGTCGCGGATCATCTGGTGCCATCTGAGATCGTCGAGCGCGCCTTCGGTCGTCGCGATGACCTCAATGTTGAAGCGCTCGAACAGCGCTCGCGGGCGAAAATTCTCCCACTGCAGCAAGGTCGAGATCGTGTCGTAATGGCGGTCGGCAGTTGCGGCCGTCAGCGGCTCTTCGATGCCGAACAGATGGGCAAGCACATGGTCGAACCACAGCCGCGTCGGTGTGCCGCGGAACAGATAATAGTGCTCGGCGAAGCGCCGCCAGATCGTCCTGCCGTCGGTCTCCACCGGTGAGCCATCGAGCGTTGGCACGCCGAGGTCCTCGAGGCGGACGCCCTGGCTGAACAGAATGCGGAAGATGTAATGGTCCGGCACAACAAGCAATTGCGCCGGATCGGGGAACGCCTCGTTGAGGGCATACCAGCGCGGATCGGTGTGACCGTGGGGGCTGACGATTGGCAGACCCTTGACAGCTGCGTAAAGATCGCGGGCCAGCGAAAGTGGACGCGCCTCGGACGGAAACAGCAAATCCGGATTGGTCAATGCGGCCACGGCGTTCCTCCCAACCCGGCCATCGGTAGGATCGGGAACAAATAATGTCAACATACAAAAAATAGATTGTTGTATGATGACTTTTACGCGAGTCAGCCCATTGTGCGGGAAAGAAACCGATGTTACGCCGCATTCCGGCCACGCCCGGCATGAGCTCGATCAGATCCATCGCACGATGACAGACAGACGTCTTTCCAACAGCACGCGGCAGGCACTGCCGGCCTCGGTCGCGGTCCCTGGATACGACCGCAACAGTGTCGTGCCCGGCATCGTCCATCTCGGCGTCGGCGCATTCCACCGCGCCCATCAGGCAGCCTATGTCAATGACTGCCTGGCGGCGGGAGAGACGGATTGGGGCATTGTCGGCGTCTCGCTGCGCAGCGCCGATACACGCGACGCGCTGGCGCCTCAGGACGGGCTTTACACGCTGGCGGTCAGGAGCAGCGAGAGCGAAAGCCTGCGCGTCGTCGGCTCGATCCTGTCGATGCTGGTGGCCCCGGAAGATCCGGGTGCGGTGCTGGCCGCGCTGACTGATCCGCGCATCTCCATCGTCACGCTGACGATCACCGAAAAGGCCTATCTCAGGGCGGCGGGTGGCGGACTGGACGCAGCCCATCCCGACATCGTCCACGATTTGGCCAACCCGCAGATGCCGCGAACGGCGCATGGTTTTCTGGCCGAATCGCTTGCGCGCCGCCGTGCCGCCGGTATCCAGCCATTCACCGTGCTGTGCTGCGACAATCTCCCGGCCAATGGCGCCACGCTGCACCGGCTGCTGGTCGAATTCGCCGCTTTGCGCGGCACCGATCTCGCCCGCCATATCGCCGACGAGGTGGCATTTCCGTCGAGCATGGTCGACCGCATCGTGCCGGCGACCACCGATGCCGACCGGGCACGGATATCAGGCCAGCTCGGCGTCGAGGACGCCTGGCCTGTCATGACCGAGCCATTCTGCCAATGGGTGGTCGAAGACGATTTCCCGGCGGGCAGGCCGGACTGGGAAAGGTTCGGGGTCATCATGGTCGGTGATGTCGGGCCGTTCGAGGACATGAAGCTGCGCCTGCTCAACGGCTCGCATTCGGCGATCGCCTATCTTGGCCTGCTCAGTGGCTTTGAGACGGTCGACCGCGCCTTCGCCGATCCGGCGCTCCGGCAATTCGTCGACGGATTGTGGGCCGAAGCCATCACGACGCTGCCGAAGGACGCCGGGCTCGACACGGCCGACTACACGGCCCAGCTCGCCAGGCGCTATTCGAACACCGCGCTCGCCCATCGGACGGCACAGATCGCCAATGACGGCAGCCAGAAATTGCCGCAGCGCATCGTCGCCTCCGCCATGGAGCGGATGAGCGCCGGCGCCCCGCCCGCCTATCTGATGCTGGTGGTAGCCGCCTGGATCGCGGCTTGCGAGGCGCGCGGCGAAGCCTTGCCGGAAACCCATTTCACCGACCCGCTCGACACGTCGCTGGCCGCACTCGACACTCGGCGCCTGTCGGCTGACGGAGCGGTGGCGGCGGTGTTCGACCTGGCCGGCTTCGCCAAGGGCGGTGCTGAGCGCCTGACGCTGATCGACCTCGCGGCCGCCCATCTCGAACGCCTACGGCAGGGTGGCGTGGCTGCTGCGTTCGCGGCGCTGGGTATTGCGAGCGAATGACTGTTGGGCGGACCTGACACTAAGCCGGATCAGGGCTAAGGCGATGCAGAAACTTTGACGTTGGCAGGACAGAGGGGGGCGCGAAGGATCGCTGCAGAACGCTCATTCTGCGCGACCAATGGCATGAATCCCAGGAGCTGCTCTCCGCCTGGAATGGGTAGGAATACCCTGCCCTCTATGCAGGCAGGATGGCGCCTTCGAGTGTGGTGAGTTGGCTAAGGAACTGCTCGGCCTTGCTGCGCGTCTGGTCGTCCTTGGCGTCGGCGACGTCTTCCCTGGCTTCCTGGATACGGCGGGCAAGGTCGGCGCGGTCGATGTCGCCGACGGCTACTGCCGATTCTGCTAGCAGCGTGCAGCCGGCCGGAACGATGTCGGCGAAGCCGCCGAACACGACGTAGCGTTCTGCCTGGCCTGCCGCGGTCTTCACCGTGACGACGCCCGGCTTGATCGTGGTCATGACCGGCGCGTGATGGGCCATGACGGTCATCTCGCCTTCGGCGCCCGGAATGACGACGGATTCGACCTGCTCGGAAACCAGCAGACGTTCCGGCGAGACCAGTTCGAATTTGAAAGCTTCAGCCATTTCATTCTAGCGAGCAGGGAATAGTGAGTAGTCAGTAGTGACGGACACGGAACGGTCCGGCTCAACCTTCTACTTCCTACTCACTACTCACTACTCCCTTTCTTATGCCGCTTCAGCCGCCAGGCGCTGTGCCTTCTCGACGGCTTCTTCGATGCCGCCGACCATGTAGAAGGCGGCTTCCGGCAGGTGATCGTAGTCGCCATTGCAGAGGCCCTTGAAGCCCTTGATGGTATCGGCGAGGTCGACCAATTTGCCCGGCGCGCCGGTGAACACTTCGGCGACAAAGAAGGGCTGCGACAGGAAGCGCTCGATCTTGCGGGCGCGGGCCACCGTCTGCTTGTCTTCCTCCGACAACTCGTCCATGCCCAGAATGGCGATGATGTCCTGCAGCGACTTGTAGCGCTGAAGGATCGACTGCACCTGGCGGGCAACCTGGTAGTGCTCTTCGCCGACGACCATCGGGTCGAGCATGCGCGAGGTCGAATCGAGCGGGTCGACGGCCGGATAGATGCCCTTTTCCGAAATCGCGCGGTTAAGCACGGTCGTCGCGTCGAGGTGGGCGAACGAAGTCGCCGGCGCCGGGTCGGTCAGATCGTCGGCCGGCACGTAGATCGCCTGCACCGAGGTGATCGAGCCCTTGGTCGTCGTCGTGATGCGCTCCTGCAGCGCACCCATGTCGGTGGCCAGCGTCGGCTGGTAACCCACAGCCGAAGGAATACGTCCGAGCAGCGCCGACACTTCGGAGCCCGCCTGCGTGAAGCGGAAGATGTTGTCGACGAAGAACAGCACGTCCTGGCCCTGGTCGCGGAAATATTCGGCGACCGTCAGGCCGGTCAGGCCGACGCGGGCGCGCGCGCCCGGCGGCTCGTTCATCTGGCCATAGACCAGCGCCGCCTTGGAGCCTTCGCCGCCGCCCTTCTTGTTGACGCCGGACTCGATAAACTCATGGTAGAGATCGTTGCCTTCGCGGGTGCGCTCACCGACCCCGGCGAACACCGAAAAGCCGCCATGCGCCTTGGCGACGTTGTTGATCAGTTCCTGGATCAGCACCGTCTTGCCGACGCCGGCGCCACCGAACAGGCCGATCTTGCCGCCGCGGGCATAAGGCGCAAGCAGGTCGAGAACCTTGATGCCGGTGACCAGGATCTGCGCTTCCGTCGACTGCTCGACATAGGTCGGCGCCGGCTGGTGGATGGAGCGCATCTCGATGCCGTCGACCGGGCCTGCCTCGTCGACCGGCTCGCCGATGACATTGATGATGCGGCCGAGCATGCCGGGGCCGACCGGCACGGTGATGGGCGCGCCGGTGTCATAGACGTCCTGGCCGCGAACCAGACCTTCGGTCGAGTCCATGGCGATGCAGCGCACGGTGTTCTCGCCAAGATGCTGGGCCACCTCGAGCACGAGACGATTGCCGACATTGGACGTTTCGAGAGCGTTCAGGATGGCCGGCAGATGTTCACCGAACTGCACGTCGACGACGGCGCCGATGACCTGGCGAACCTTGCCGGCCAAGCCGGTCTTGTTGATGGCAACGGTCGGCGCCTTCGCCGCGGCAGCCTTGACGGGTGCCGCCGCTTTCTTGGCCGGAGCGGCCTTCGCTGCCGCTGCCGGGGCCTTTGCTGGTGCTGCCGCCTTCGCGGCGGTCTTCGGGGCCGCCTTCTGGGGGGTCGCTGCTTTCGCCATCGTCTTTACCCTTTTCGTCTCTTTGTTTCTCACGCGATCCGCTCGAAGGTCGGAGACCTTCGTGGAGCGCGCCTAGAGCGCCTCGGCGCCCGAAATGATTTCGATCAATTCCTTGGTGATCTGCGCCTGCCGCTGACGATTGTAGGTGATCGACAATTTGTTGATCATGTCGCCGGCGTTGCGCGTCGCATTGTCCATTGCGCTCATCTTGGCGCCCATCTCGCCGGCCGCGTTTTCGAGCAGCGCGCGAAAAACCTGAACGGAGATGTTGCGTGGGATGAGGTCGGAAAGGATTTCGCCCGGCTCAGGCTCGTATTCATAAACGGCGTTGCCGCCGTCCGTCGCCTCGGCGGCAGCTGAAGGCACGCCTGCCGGGATGATCTGCTGGGCCGTCGGGACCTGGCTGATCACCGATTTGAACTGCGAGTAGAACAGCGTGCAGATGTCGAAGCCACCCTCGTTAAAGAGCTGGATGACTTTCTTGGCAATGGCATCGGCATTGACGAAGCCGAGCGTCTTCACTTCGCGCAGGTCGACGCGCTCGATGATCAGCGCCGCGTAGTCGCGACGCAGGATGTCGAACCCCTTCTTGCCGACGCAGATGATCTTGACCTGCTTGCCGTCGGCCAAAAGCTTGCGGATATGGTCGCGGGCAAGGCGTGCGATCTGCGAATTGAAGCCGCCGCAAAGACCACGCTCGGCGGTGCAGACGACGAGCAGATGCACGTCGTCCTTGCCGGTGCCGGTCATCAGCGCCGGGGCCTCGCCACCGCCGCCGATCGCCTGGGTGATGTTGGCCAGAACCGCGCCCATGCGCTCCGAATAGGGGCGCGCGGCTTCCGCCGCCTCCTGTGCGCGGCGCAGCTTCGCCGCGGCGACCATCTGCATCGCCTTGGTGATCTTCTGCGTCGCCTTGACCGAGGCGATACGGTTACGAAGGTCTTTTAGTGAAGGCATGCTTCAAACCTGATCCCGTCCGTCCGGCTTCGTTCAAGCAAAGGTCTTGGCGAAGGTGTCGATCTCCGCCTTCAGCTTGGCACGCAGATCGTCCGACAGCGCCTTCTCCTTGCGGATGCCGTCGAGCACCTCCTTGCCGGCCGAACGCATGTGGCTGAGCAAGCCATGCTCGAATTTGCTGACCTGGTCGATTGCCAGCTTGTCGAGATAGCCGTTGACGCCGGCGAAGATCACCGCGACCTGTTCCTCGACCTTGAGCGGCGAGAACTGCGGCTGCTTCAGGAGTTCGGTCAGGCGCGCACCGCGGTTGAGCAGGCGCTGCGTGGCGGCGTCGAGATCGGAGCCGAACTGGGCGAAGGCCGCCATTTCGCGGTACTGCGCGAGCTCGCCCTTGATCGAGCCGGCGACCTGCTTCATCGCCTTGATCTGCGCCGAGGAACCGACGCGCGACACCGACAGGCCGACATTGACTGCCGGGCGGACGCCCTGGAAGAACAGATTGGTTTCCAGGAAGATCTGGCCGTCGGTGATCGAGATGACGTTGGTCGGGATGTAGGCCGACACGTCGTTGGCCTGGGTCTCGATGATCGGCAGAGCCGTCAGCGAACCGCCGCCATTGTCGTCATTGAGCTTGGCGGCCCGCTCCAGAAGGCGCGAATGCAGATAGAAGACGTCGCCCGGATAGGCTTCGCGGCCGGGCGGGCGACGCAGCAGCAGCGACATCTGGCGATAGGCGACGGCCTGCTTCGACAGATCGTCGTAGCTGATCAGCGCATGCATGCCGTTGTCGCGGAAATACTCGCCCATCGTGCAGGCGGTGAACGGCGCCAGGAACTGCATCGGCGCCGGATCGGAAGCGGTGGCGGCGACGATGATCGAATAGTCGAGCGCGCCGCGCTCTTCGAGAACCTTCACGAACTGCGCGACGGTCGAGCGCTTCTGGCCGACGGCGACGTAGACGCAGTAGAGCTTTTCCTTCTCCGGCCCGTGCTCGTGCACCGATTTCTGGTTGAGCATCGTGTCGAGGATGATCGCCGTCTTGCCGGTCTGGCGGTCGCCGATGACCAGCTCGCGCTGGCCGCGGCCGACCGGGATCAGCGCGTCGATGGCCTTGAGGCCGGTCGACATCGGCTCGTTCACCGATTTGCGGGGAATGATGCCGGGCGCCTTGACGTCGACACGCTTGCGCTCGGTCGCCTGGATCGGGCCCTTGCCGTCGATCGGATTGCCGAGCGCATCGACAACGCGGCCGAGCAGGCCCATGCCGACAGGCGTGTCGACGATGGCGCCGGTGCGCTTGACGATGTCGCCTTCCTTGATGTCGCGGTCGGCGCCGAAGATGACGACGCCGACATTGTCGGCTTCGAGGTTGAGCGCCATGCCGCGGATGCCGCCGGGGAACTCGACCATCTCACCGGCCTGGACATTGTCGAGGCCATAGACGCGGGCAATGCCGTCGCCGACGGACAGAACCTGGCCGACTTCGGAGACCTCGGCCTCCTTGCCGAAATTCTTGATCTGGTCTTTCAGAATTGCGGAAATTTCCGCGGCGCGGATGTCCATCAGCCGACCTCTTTCAGTGCAAGCTTGAGCGAATTGAGTTTGGTTTTGAGCGACGTATCGATCTGGCGCGAGCCCATCTTGACCACCAGCCCGCCGAGCAGCGACGGATCGACGGTCACGGTGATCGCGACATCCTTGCCGGCAACGCTTTTCAGCGCCGCCTTCAGCTCGGTTTGCTGGGCGTCGGTCAGCGCGTGCGCCGAGGTAACTTCAGCGGCGGTCTCGCCACGATGCTCGGCGGCGATCTGGCGGAACGCCTTGATCATGCCCGGGATGGCGAACAGACGGCGGTTCTGGGCGACGACGCGCAGGAAATTGCCGGTGAGGCCGGCGATCCCTGCCTTGTCGGCGATCGCCGCAATGGCCTTGGCCTGGTCCTCGCTGGAGAACACCGGGCTATTGATCAAACGGGTCAGATCCGCACTGCCTTCGAGCATCGCCGCGAAACTGTTGAGGTCGGCCTCGACCTGGGCGACCGAATTCGCCTGCAGCGCGAGCTCGAACAGCGAACCCGCATAGCGTTCTGCGACACCTGAGATTGGCGATGACGATTGGGCCACGGACCGTCTTTTCTCTTGTCTGACAGGCCGCAGATTGTTGGCGCGAGTGAAAACTCTAGCTAAATCTTTGACCTTACTGCATTTTTCCAAGCACGGAGGCGCGGCTTCCGCTATCCCCGGCCGAAAGTCGATTGCCGTCTAGCACAGGCATTTTAAGACCGCAATGCGTCGTCCCGCATGGTTTTCAGGCACTATTGTCGCATCCGGCGGTGCGGTTTGACCGCCGGTCCCGAATTAGCCTTTGATTCAAGGCACAAAGCCGAAGGCGAAGGCAAGCGGCAGCGCCGCCAGCACCAGTTCCACCACGATGGACGCCCAGTTGAACGGTGTGTTGGCGCCGTCCGACATCATCGACAGCAGGCGGCCGAAGGCGGTGAACAGCCAGGAAAAGCCAAGCGCCATGTAGAGCAGCGGTTGCGCCAGCAGAATGCAGCACAGGCCGACGCCGAGATAGAAGCCCGACATCCTGCCGCGCCCTTCGGCGATCGCCGCCGCCTTCTCGGGCTTGACCTGCAGTCGCAGGATCCGAAAGGCCAGCCCCGGGGCCAGGAACAGCAGCAGGCCTAGCAACAAGGTCACGACTGCGCTCGACCATGCCAGCCACTCGCCCTGGCTCATCGGCCACGGAAATGCAAATTCCATACTGTCCCCTCGCAAATGGCTGTTCCAAATTTCGGGCATTCTAGCCAAGGAAGAGACATGCGCCAGATGGGCGTCGGCAATTTACGGGCGCGCATCAGTCCAACGCGAACGCGAACACGAACGTCGCCTCGGACGCGGCGCAGACCCAGGATGACGAAGTCGGGGTGGTCTGCGGCTAATCGCAGATGTCGGAGATTGGCGGTTGGGGGGCGATCGCTAACGGCTGCCGAAGATCGCCGAGCCGACCCTCACGCTGGTCGCGCCGAAGGCGATCGCCGTTTCGTAATCGCCGGACATGCCCATGGAGAGCTTTTCGACCCCGGCCTCAAGCCCGAGTTTCTCCAGCAGCGCGAAATGCGGGCCGGGATTTTCGTCGGCCGGCGGAATGCACATCAAACCTTCGATGGCGAGGCCGTGGACGTCGCGGCAGCGGGCGACGAAGGCGACGGCCTCGCGTGGTTCGAT
Source organism: Mesorhizobium sp. WSM4813 (assembly GCF_055811555.1). Classification (NCBI taxonomy): domain Bacteria; kingdom Pseudomonadati; phylum Pseudomonadota; class Alphaproteobacteria; order Hyphomicrobiales; family Phyllobacteriaceae; genus Mesorhizobium; species Mesorhizobium sp. WSM4813. The sequence goes on along the minus strand of NZ_JBVVQU010000037.1, from coordinate 40,262 downwards.
GCCGGCCTTTTGCGGTTCCGAGCCGGTGTTGACCTGAACGTAGAGTTTTGGTGCCCGACCTTGTCTGGCGATTTCCTTGGCGAGTTCGGCGGCGATTTTTTCGCGGTCGACCGTTTCGATGACGTCGAACAGCGCGACGGCTTCCTTCGCCTTGTTCGATTGCAGGGGACCGATCAGATGCAGCTCGATGTCGGGAAAGTCCTCTTTCAGCGCCGGCCATTTGGCTTGTGCTTCCTGGACGCGGTTTTCGCCGAAGACGCGCTGGCCGGCCTCGATGACCGGGCGGATATCATTGGCGTCGAAGGTCTTTGAGACCACGACCAGCGTCACTGCGCCGGCTTTCCGTCCCGCCTCGCGCTCGGCGGCGGCGATCTTAGCCTTGACCGTGAAGAACTGTTCGACGGCGCTCGCCATGCCAATATCTGCCCTTAGTTTCTATCCTCACCCGATCGTCGCAGTTGACGGGTCCGGCAATCCATGGTGAACACCGCGACGACATTTCCTGAGCCGCCGGGCATTGTCCGGCCGTTCGCGCCTGCTTTTAAGTGAAAAACATCCGATGGCAACCGAACGATACAATCCGCGCGCATCAGAGCCCAAATGGCAGAAGGCCTGGGACGCCAAGAAGCTGTTCGAGGCTGACAACGACGACCCGCGGCCGAAATACTACGTGCTCGAGATGTTTCCTTATCCGTCGGGGCGCATTCATATCGGCCATACCCGCAATTACACGATGGGCGACGTGGTGGCGCGCTACAAGCGAGCCAAGGGTTTTAACGTGCTGCACCCGATGGGCTGGGACGCCTTCGGCATGCCGGCCGAGAACGCAGCGATGCAGAACAAGGTCCATCCCAAGGACTGGACCTATCAGAACATCGCCGCCATGCGCGAGCAGCTCAAGGTCATGGGCCTGTCGCTCGACTGGGCACGCGAATTCGCCACCTGCGACGTCGACTACTACCACCGCCAGCAGATGCTGTTCCTCGATTTCGTCGAGAAGGGGCTGGTGACGCGCAAATCCTCCAAGGTCAACTGGGATCCGGAGGACATGACCGTGCTTGCCAACGAGCAGGTCATCGACGGACGCGGCTGGCGCTCGGGCGCGCTGGTCGAACAGCGCGAGCTGACGCAGTGGTTCTTCAAGATCACCGACTATGCACAGGATCTGCTGGACTCGCTGGAAGGCCTCGACGAATGGCCGGAAAAAGTGAAGCTGATGCAGGCGAACTGGATCGGCCGTTCGGAAGGCCTGCTGATCCGCTGGCCGCTGGCCACTGCAATCGATGGCGAAGATGAGCTGGAGGTCTACACGACGCGGCCCGATACCATCTTCGGCGCCTCCTTCATGGCGGTCGCCGCCGACCACCCGCTGGCCAAAAAGGCCGCCGAGCACAATCCGGCGCTGGCAAAGTTCATCGATGAAGTGCATCACATGGGCACTTCGGTGGCGGCCCTGGAGACGGCCGAGAAGAAGGGCTTCGATACCGGGATCCGTGTCGTCCATCCGTTCGACGAGGCGTGGACGCTGCCTGTCTACGTCGCCAATTTCGTGCTGATGGAGTACGGCACCGGCGCCATCTTCGGCTGCCCGTCCGGTGACCAGCGCGACCTCGACTTCGCTAACAGATACGGCCTGCCGGTCATTCCGGTGGTGATGCCGGAAGGCGAGAACCAGGGAAACTTCCAGATCATCGACGAAGCCTATGTCGGCGACGGCGTGATGATCAATTCGCGCTTCCTCGACGGCATGAAGCCTGATCAGGCGTTCGACGAGGTGGCGAAGCTGCTGGAACAAAAGACCATCGGCAATCGGCCGATGGCCGAGCGGAAGGTCAACTTCCGCCTGCGCGACTGGGGCATTTCGCGCCAGCGATACTGGGGCTGCCCGATCCCGATGATCCACTGCGAGGATTGCGACGTGGTGCCGATGCCGAAGGCGGACCTGCCGGTCAGGCTGCCGGACGATGTCGAGTTCGACCGGCCGGGCAATCCGCTCGATCGCCATCCGACATGGCGGCATGTCAAATGCCCGCAATGCGACAAGGATGCACGCCGCGAAACCGATACGATGGACACGTTCGTCGATTCGTCGTGGTATTTCGCGCGCTTCACTGCGCCCTGGGCGAACGACCCGACCGACCCCAAGGCGGCTACCGAATGGCTGCCGGTCGACCAGTATATTGGCGGCATCGAGCACGCCATTTTGCACCTGCTCTATTCGCGCTTCTTCACCCGCGCCATGCGCGAGACCGGCCATGTCGATCTCGCCGAGCCGTTCAGGGGCCTGTTCACGCAAGGCATGGTGGTGCACGAGACCTATCGGGTCGGCAATGGATCGAACAGTCGCTGGCTTGCCCCCAGCGAGGTGCGGCTGGAGGATGTCGACGGCAAGCGCCGTGCCATCGAAATCGCGACCGGCGAAGAGGCGGTGATCGGCCCGCTCGAAAAAATGTCGAAGTCGAAGAAGAACACGGTGAGCCCGGAAGAGATCACCGACGGCTACGGCGCCGATACCGCGCGCTGGTTCATGCTGTCGGACTCGCCACCCGAGCGTGACGTCGAATGGACCGACGAGGGTGCTGCCGGCGCGCACCGCTTCATCCAGCGTATCTGGCGCTTGGTGTCGACGGCTGCCGAATCACTCGCTGCAGTCCAGCCGACAGCGGCGAAGCAGGGCGAGGCAGGGACTGTTTCCAAGGCCGCGCACAAGGCGTTGAAATCGGTCGGCGAGGATATCGAAAAGCTCGCCTTCAACCGCGCTATCGCCCGCATCTACGAACTCGCCAATGCGCTTACCACGCCGCTCAACGAGGCGGCCGAAGGCAAGGCCGAGCCGGCGCTCAAAGCTGCCTGCCGGCAAGCCGTCGACATCCTCGTGCATCTGATTGCGCCAGTGATGCCGCATCTGGCCGAGGAATGCTGGCAGACGCTCGGCGGCACCGATCTGGTCGCCGAACGGCCCTGGCCGGTCTATGATCCGTCGCTTGTCGTCGACAGCGAGATCGTGCTGCCGGTCCAGGTCAACGGCAAGAAGCGCGGCGATTTGACAATTGCCCGCGACGCGGACCAAGGTGCCGTCGAAAAAGCGGTTCTGGCTCTCGACTTCGTGCAGAAAGCGCTCGAAGGTAAGGCCCCGCGCAAGGTGATCATCGTCCCGCAGAGGATCGTCAATGTCGTTGCCTGATCCGAGGAAGACAGAAGTGACGCATTTGCTTCGCCGTATGACGCTATATGGCCTAGTCGCCTCGGTTGCGCTGGTTTCGGCCTGCACGGTGCGCCCGCTCTATTCGAGCGCGCCGCTGTCGGCGGGCTCGCAAGTCGGGGCTGCCGCCGAACTCGGGTCGATCTCGGTCAAGCCGGTCAACACCCGCTATGCCCAGCAGGTCCGCAACAATCTGATCTTCGCGCTCGGCCAGGGTGCGGGTGAGCCGGCTTCGCCCGCTTATTCGCTCGATCTCGGCGTTACCGAACTTGTTGAATCCGCTGCAACCGTGCAGATCACGACCGATGACGACGAGCCAACGGCGGGCACGGTGACACTGACCGCGAACTATGTGCTGACCGACGCCAAGACCGGCACGACGATCGCGACCGGCAGGCGCTCGATAGCGTCGTCCTTCGACAGGCCGCGTCAGGAATTTGCCTCCTACCGGGCGCAAATCGACGCCGAGAACCGCGCGGCGCGCGAACTGGCGGACCTGCTGCGCCTGTCGATCGCCCAAAATCTGATAAAGCACGGCAAGACGGTGGCGGGTTAGAATTTTTCGGCCCGGGCCGAGACGTTCCGGTTACCGCCAAGGCCTGACTGCTGGCGCAAAAAAAGGCCGATTGCTCGGCCTTTTCTATGGGAGCACCGCGTCTTGATCTCAGCCGATTGTCTGGCCGGTCTTGGCCCAGTCGGCGAGGAACAGCTCAAGGCCCTTGTCGGTCAGCGGGTGCTTGACCAGCGCCTTCAGCGTCGCCGGCGGGGCGGTGATGACGTCGGCGCCGATCAGTGCAGCCTGCTTGACGTGGTTCACCGTGCGCACCGAAGCGGTCAGGATCTCGGTCTGGAAATCATAATTGTCGTAGATGGTGCGGATATCGGCAATCAGCTCCATGCCGTCCCAGCCGCTGTCGTCGATGCGGCCGACGAAGGGCGAGATGAAGGAGGCGCCGGCCTTGGCGGCGAGCAGCGCCTGGGTCGCTGAGAAGCACAGCGTGACATTGACCATGCGGCCGTCCGACCGGATGTCCTTGCAGGCCCTCAGGCCATCGAGCGTCAGCGGCACCTTGATGCAGACATTGTCAGCGATCCTGGCCAGGATCTTGGCCTCAGCCATCATGTCCTTGTACTCGGTGGCGACGACCTCGGCCGAGACCGGGCCCTTGACGATCTCGCAGATCTCTCTGGTGACGTCGGCGATCTTGCCGCCGGATTTGAGGATCAGCGAGGGATTGGTGGTGACGCCGTCGAGCAGCCCCAAATCGTTCAGCTCACGGATTTCCTTGACTTCGGCGGTGTCGACAAAAAATTTCATGACGGTCTCCTGAAGATTTTTATCGCATCGGCCCGAAAATCGAAATCGATTTTCGGAAAGCACGATGCGAGGTTTAAAGTTCTAGAGCGTACTTTGTGCGTCCGGATGGACGCACGTCGCTCTAGTGCGTGTCATGCACATTTGGGATCGGACTTTGATCTAGACCAAAGTCGGGGCAAGGTCACGCCTCATGATCGAAGATTCGCCCTTTGTCGCGGCCGCGCCAGTGCTGGTGCCGATGCCCGCCGAGCGGCCCTACACCTATGCCGTGCCTGCCGGCATGCGCGTGGTGCCGGGCTCGATCGTGCGCGTGCCGCTCGGCCCGCGCCAGGTCGCCGGCATCGTCTGGGACGGCGCCGTCGAAAAGGTCGATGCCAAAAAACTGCGCCCGATCGAGCAGGTCTTCGACTGCCCTCCCATCGACCGCGCCATGCGCCGCTTGGTCGACTGGATCGCGCAATACACGCTGTCGCCGCCCGGCATGGTGGCGCGTATGCTGCTGCGGGCGCCGGAGGCCTTCGACCCGGAACCGTGGATCGAAGGGCTGCAACGCACTTTCGCCAAACCCGACCGGATGACGGGTGCGAGGATGCGCGTGCTGGAAACAGCCGAAGGCGGGCTCGCCTGGACGCGGTCTGGGCTGGCGCATGCAGCCGGCGTCTCGTCGACCGTCATCGACGGGTTGAAAGCGCAAGGCGTGTTCGAGACGGTCATGATCCCGCCGCGACCGGTGGTCGCAGCACCCGATCCGGGCTACGCCCAGCCTTCGCTGATGCCGGACCAGAGCGATGCGGCCGAGATGCTGCGCACCAATGTCGCGGCTGACGCATTCGGCGTCACGCTGCTCGACGGGGTGACCGGATCGGGCAAGACGGAGGTCTATTTCGAGGCGGTGGCGGCGGCGGTCGACCGCGGCAAGCAGGTGCTGATCCTGCTGCCGGAGATCGCGCTGACCCACGCCTTCCTCGAGCGCTTCCAGGAGCGGTTCGGCGCCAAGCCGGCGGAATGGCATTCGGACCTGCCGCCAAGGATGCGCGAGCGTGTCTGGCGGCAAGTGGCGGAAGGTGGCGTGCGCGTCGTTGCCGGCGCGCGTTCGGCGCTGTTCCTGCCGTTCAGGGAGCTTGGGCTGATCGTTGTCGACGAGGAGCACGACCCGGCCTACAAGCAGGAGGACCGCGTCTTCTACAATGCGCGCGACATGGCGGTGGTGCGTGGCCATATCGGCGGCTTTCCGGTGGTGCTCGCCTCGGCGACGCCGTCGGTCGAAAGCCGGGTCAATGCGAGCCAAGGCCGCTACAGCAGGGCGGTGCTTTCGGCGCGCTTCGCCGAGGCGGCCCTTCCCGACCTGAAGACGATCGACATGCGCCGCGCTCCGCCGGCACGCGGCGGCTTCCTGTCGCCGGTGCTGCTTGGCCATATGCGCCAGACATTGGAGAAAAAGGAACAGTCGCTGCTGTTCCTCAACCGGCGCGGCTATGCGCCGCTGACGCTGTGCCGGGTCTGCGGCCATCGCTTCGGCTGCCCGGTCTGCTCGGCCTGGCTGGTCGAGCACCGCTTTCGCGGCCAGCTCGTCTGCCACCATTGCGGACATAATGAGCGGCGGCCCGAGGCCTGCCCGGAATGCGGCACGCTCGATCATCTGGTCGCCTGCGGGCCGGGCGTCGAGCGCATCGCCGAAGAGGTCGTCGCGCAGTTCCCCGACGCCCGAACCATCGTCCTGTCGTCCGACCTGATGGGCGGCGTGCGGCGGCTGAGGTTAGAGCTCGAAGCCATCGCCAAGGGCGAGGCCGACATCGTCATCGGCACGCAGCTGGTCGCCAAGGGCCACAATTTCCCAAACATGACCCTGGTCGGCGTGGTCGACGCGGATCTTGGTCTGGCCAATGGCGATCCGCGCGCCGCCGAGCGCACCTTCCAGCTGCTCAGCCAGGTGACCGGCCGCGCCGGCCGTACCGGCAAGAAGAGCCTTGGCCTGCTGCAGACCTTCCAGCCCGACCACCCCGTGATGCGGGCGATCGTCTCCGGCGACGCCGAGGCTTTTTACGAGCGCGAGATCGCCGAGCGCGAGCGGGCGGCGCTGCCGCCTTTCGGCCGGCTCGCCGGCGTCATCGTCAGTGCTGCGACACGAGCGGAAGCGGAGGGCCATGCGCGGGGTTTGCGGCGCGCCGCACCTCAGGCCGCCGACCTGTTCGTGCTCGGCCCGGCCGAGGCGCCGCTGTCGCTGATCGGCGGCCGCCATCGCTTTCGCCTGCTGATCCAGGGCGAGCGGCGCGCCGACATGCAGGGGTTCATTCGCACCATGCTGGCCGAGGGACCGAAGATACGGGGCTCGGTGCGCGTGCAAGTCGACATCGACCCGCAGAGTTTCTTGTGAGGTGTCGAATTACGCTTCCGAGGCGCGTTCGGTGAATGGGTTCAGGTAAGGCACGTCGAGAATCGCAAAATGCCGGGTGTTGGCCGTCAAAACCGACAGGCCGTTCAAGCGGGCAGTGGCTGCGAGGCAAGCTCGCGTGAGCGCTAAAACACCGCTGGTCGAGCTCCTCCTGCCGCTCGCCGCAGTCGCCTTCGGCATGACGGCCTTCGCGATCCGTGGCGCGCTTGGCTGGCTGAGGCGACGCGGTTGGTGTTCGTAGCGGCGCCGGCCTTTCTGCCAGGGCGAGAATTCGTTAGGCCAGGGCTGGAAACGAAACGTTCCGTTCCTATTTGGTAGATCTCACCACCAAATTCCCGGAGCCGCACCATGCGCTATAACCAACTTGGAAACACGGGGATGTTCGTCTCCGAACTTTGCCTGGGCACCATGACCTTCGGCGCCGCCGGCGAAAATGCCCAATCGGGCCTGATCGCCAGCCTCGACCAGGACGGCGTCGACAGAATCGTCCAGCGCTCGCTCGCCGCCGGCCTCAATTTCTTCGACACGGCGGACGTCTATTCCTTCGGCGCATCGGAACGGCTTCTTGGCCAGTCGCTGAGGAGTCTCGGCGTCAAGCGGCAAGATGTGATCATCGCCAGCAAAGTCCATGGCGCCATGGGCGACGGCCCCAACCAGCGCGGTTCCTCGCGCGGCCACATCATGGACTCGGTCGAGGCCAGCCTCGAACGGCTGCAGCTCGACCATATCGATCTCTATCAGCTTCACGGCGCCGACGCGGTGACGCCGATCGACGAGACACTGCGGGCGCTCGATGATCTGGTTGCCAGCGGCAAGGTCCGCTATGTCGGCGTCTCGAACTGGGCGGCCTGGCGCATCGCCAAGGCGCTCGGCATCGCCGAACGCAAGGGCTTTGCCCGTTTCGAGACCGTCCAGTCCTACTATTCGATCGCCGGCCGCGATCTGGAGCGCGAGATCGTGCCGCTGCTCAACGAGGAGACGCTTGGGCTGATGGTCTGGTCGCCGATGGCGGGCGGTCTGCTCTCCGGCAAATACGGACCCGGCGCGCCCGGCAATGGCGAGGGCCGTCGCGCCAGCTTCAATTTCCCGCCGGTCAATGAAGACCGCGCCTGGGCGGCGGTTGCCGCCATGCGCGAGATCGCCGGCAAGCATGGCGTCAGCGTCGCCACGGTCGCGCTGGGCTATGTGCTGGCAAAACCCTTCGTGATGAGCGTGATCATCGGCGCCAGCCGCATGGAGCAGCTCGAACAGAACCTTGCCGCCACCGAGTTGAAGCTCGACAGCGACGATCTTGCTCGTCTCGACGAAGTCAGCGCGCTGCCACCCGAATATCCGGGCTGGATGCTCGAGCGTCAGGCAGCTGGCCGGCGGCCGGCGCCCTTTGCGCCGAAAAAGTAATTCAATCGCATATTCGATTTGATGTTGCGGGAGCCGGCGGGCTCCCGATCTTTTTGGGTTCAGGTCAGCCGGACCGTCTCGACCAGAAAATCGAGAAAGGCCCGCACCCGAGCCGGCAAATGCTTGCCCTGCCCGACATAGACGGCATGGGTAAGCTCCTCGTCGCCGGGGTTGAAGTCCTCCAGCAGCGGTGTCAGACGCCCGGCGGCGATGTCGGGCTCCACATGCCAGCGCGCCAGCCGGGCCATGCCCGCCCCCGAGAGCGCCATCAGCCGCATCGCCTCGCCGTCACTGACCAGCGCATTTCCGGTGATCGGGACGACAATGGCCTCGCCGCCCGCGCCGACGAAAGGCCAGCCGTCGATATGGCGCACGAAGCAGAAACCCATCCGGTTGTGATAATCGAGATCGGCCGGCGTTCGGGGCGTGCCATGCGTCCTGAGGTAGGATGGCGCGGCGACGACGACCACCCGGCTCTGCCCGAGCTTGCGCGCCACCAACCGTGATTCGCCGAGCGGCCCGGCGCGGATGGCGACATCGGAGCGCTCCTCCATCAGGTCGATGACATTGTCGGTCAAAACCAGATCGATGGCGATTTCCGGATAGTGTTCGAGAAATTGCGGCAAGAGCGGGATCAGCCGGTGCTGCCCGAACGGCACGTAGCTGTTGACCCGCAGCCGCCCACGCGGGGCGGCACCTGCCGCCGCCTCGCGCTCGGCTGCCGCCATGTCGGCCAGGATGCGCACGCCGCTGTCGAAGAAGGCCGCTCCCTCCGGTGTCAGTTGCAGCTTGCGCGTCGAACGGCTGATCAGCCGCGCGCCAAGACGGGCCTCCAGCCGTGCAATCAGCTTGCTCACCGCCGACGGCGTCATCCGCAGCATCCGCGCCGCAGCCGAAAAGCTGCCCGCCTCAACGACGCGGACGAACACTTCGATCTCGCCGGAGCGGTTGATGTCGGGTCTCGCCATTCGTGAATCTATTTCACAGACAATGTGCCTGACGCAAGGCTGGTTCACAGCACATCGCGACACGATCTTCCGGGTCGGGGCGTGGAGGACACGGCGTCCCGTCGTCAAACTGGCTGTCATCGAAGTGGGAACTGCCATGCCTCTTGCTCTTTATGCTCTCGCCGCCCGTGCCTTCGGCATCGGCGTCACCGAATTCGTCATCATGGGCCTGCTGCTCGACGTCAGCACCGATCTCGGTGTCTCGATCTCGGCCGCCGGCCAGCTGATCTCCGGCTATGCGCTCGGCGTCGTTGTCGGCGCGCCGCTGCTGACGATCGCCACCGGCCGCTGGCCGCGGAAGACCGTGCTTCTGGCGCTGATGGCGATCTTCACGCTGGGCAACCTCGCCTGTGCGCTGGCCCCCGACTACTGGACACTGATGGGCGCCCGCGTGCTCACCGCCTTTGCCCACGGCACCTTCTTCGGCGTTGGTTCGGTCGTTGCGACCGGGCTGGTGGCGCCCAACAAGAAGGCCTCGGCGATCGCCCTGATGTTCACGGGCCTGACCGTCGCCAACATCCTCGGCGTGCCCTTCGGCACCTGGCTCGGCCAGGCCTTCGGCTGGCGGGCGACCTTCTGGGCTGTAACCCTGGTCGGTATCGTCGCCTTCGCCATCATTCTCCTGCTGGTGCCGCGCAACCAGGCAGCGCTGGAAAAGAGCGATCTGCGCGGCGATCTCGCCGTGCTCGGCCGCGCGCCCGTCCTGCTTGGCTTCGCCATGACCGTGCTTGGCTATGCCGGCGTCTTCGCTGTCTTCACCTATATCGCCCCCCTGCTGACCGAGATCACCGGTTTTGAGGAAGCAGCCGTGTCGCCGATCCTGCTTGTCTTCGGCGGCGGCCTCATCGCCGGCAACCTGCTTGGCGGCAAGTTCGCCGACCGATTGCTGGTGCCTTCCGTTCTCGGCAGTCTCGTTGTGCTGGCGCTGGTGCTGGGCACGATGACCTTTGCCCTGCATAGCCCGGCGATGGCCGTCATCTATGTCGGCCTGCTCGGCGCCGCCGCCTTCGCCACCGTGGCGCCGCTGCAGATGTGGGTGCTGGAAAAGGCTGAAGGCGCCGGTCAGAGCCTGGCCTCGTCGTTCAACATCGCCGCCTTCAATCTCGGCAACGCCGCCGGCGCCTGGCTCGGCGGCATGGTGATCGCCCATGGCCCCGGCCTCGACGCCGTCACCTGGGTTGCCGCCCTGCTGCCACTCTCGGCGCTGGCCGTGGCGGGATTAGCGCTGCGCCTCGACCGCAGCTCGATGCTCGGCGCACCGGCATCCGCCCGGTCGTGACGATCCCAAACAAATCCAACCACCCTTCGATACAGGAGCAAAACCATGGATTATCGACGTCTTGGCGCCTCGGGCCTGAAGGTCCCGGCGCTCTCGTTCGGCGCTGGAACCTTCGGCGGTTCGGGGCCGCTATTCGGCGCCTGGGGCAATAGCGATGCGACGGAAGCGCGGCGGCTGATCGACATCTGCCTGGATGCCGGCGTCAACCTGTTCGACACCGCCGACGTCTATTCGAACGGCGCCTCCGAAGAGGTGCTCGGCGCAGCCATCGAGGGCCGCCGCGATGCCGTGCTGATCTCGACCAAGACCTCGCTGCCGATGGGCGACGGACCTAACGATGCCGGCTCCTCCCGTTCGCGCCTCATCAAGGCCGTCGAGGACGCCCTCAAGCGTCTCGGCACCGATTACATCGACTTGCTGCAACTGCACGCTTTCGACGCCGCAACGCCGATCGAGGAGGTGCTGTCGACGCTGGACAGTCTCGTGCGCACCGGCAAGCTGCGCTATGTCGGCGTCTCCAACTTTTCCGGCTGGCAAGTAATGAAATCGCTCGGCCTAGCGGACAAGCACGGCTATCCGCGCTACGTCGCCCACCAGGTCTACTATTCGCTGGTCGGGCGCGACTATGAATGGGAGCTGATGCCGCTCGGCCTCGACCAGGGTGTTGGCGCGCTGGTGTGGAGCCCGCTCGGCTGGGGCCGCCTGACCGGCAAGATCCGTCGCGGCGAGCCACTGCCGGACAAAAGCCGGCTGCATGACACCGCAAGCTTCGGGCCACCTGTCGAGGACGAGCAGCTCTACCGGGTCGTCGATGCGCTCGAAGCCGTGGCCAAGGAAACCGGCAAGACCGTGCCGCAGATCGCCGTCAACTGGTTGCTGCAGCGGCCGACCGTCGCCTCTGTCATTATCGGCGCGCGCAACGAGGAACAGCTGCGCCAGAACCTCGGCGCCCTCGGTTGGTCATTGACATCAGACCAGATGAAGAAGCTCGACGCCGCAAGCGCCGTTACCGCACCCTATCCGTATTTCCCCTATCGCCGGCAGGAGGGTTTTGCCCGGCTGAGCCCGCCTGCGGTTTAATTGCGCGCGGGCCGACAGGCCGCGGGACAGCGCCCCCTCTGTCCTGCCGGACATCTCCCCCACGAGGGGGGAGATTGGATGTTGCAACGGCTTTCGCCAGATCTCCAACGTTGTGAAAGAACGGCTCGGTCAGCGAAGCTGCCGATCTCCCCCCTTGTGGGGGAGATGTCCGGCAGGACAGAGGGGGGCGCCGTAGAGCGCCGACCTCAGCAACCACACGATTGCAAGCTGACGTCCTGCGCCGTTGCCTAATGCAGCACGAACTCGCCGTCGACCTTGTGCCACTCGTTGGGCGCGATCAGCTTCTGGTGCGTGTAGCTCACCGAATGCAGCGGGCCATCGAGCTTGGTCTGCCAGAACTCGATGAACCGGATCAGCACCGGAAATTTCGGAGCGATGTCGTAGTCCTGCCAGATGAAGCTCTGCAGCAGATGCGGATGATCGGGAAAATGATAAAGGATCTTGGCCGTGGTCAAGCCATAGCCCTTGAGCATCAGGTCCATTTCGGAATGGTCGCGCATCGCGGTCCCCTGGTTGATTCTCCTTTCCTCCCAATTTGAAATTGTGCGCGCTATTTGCTTAATCGTCTATTGATATTTCGTAGTTAGAGGCCAGATTTACGACGCAAAAACATGCGGTTAGCAGCGATCGTGGTCGAGTGCTGATAGCGGCGAAAACGACGTCTGCGGCATCCCGCCGCGCGAATCCAACGTCTAATGTTGCCGTCACCGCGGAACTGTTAATAATGCGCGCGAATTCGCGGCCGCTGCGCCACGATGCTGCTCGGCGGGCAAGCTGGCAGTTGGTCTTGGGAGGGAATGGAAAAATGTCCGAGGTTCATGTCCATCGCGTCCAGCCGGCGTGGAAGAAGAACGCGCTGATCGACAATGATACCTATTTGAAATGGTACAACGACAGCGTGAAGAACCCGGATAAGTTCTGGGGCAAGCACGGCAAGCGCATCGACTGGTTCAAGCCCTACAGCAAGGTCAAGAACACCTCCTTCGACGGCAAGGTCTCGATCAAATGGTTCGAGGACGGCGAGACCAATGTTTCCTGGAACTGCATCGACCGGCATCTGAAAAAGCGCGGCGATCAGACCGCCATCATCTGGGAAGGCGACAATCCCTACGATGACAGGAAGATTACCTATAACGAACTCCACGCGCATGTCTGCCGGCTCGCCAATGTGATGAAGAAGCACGGCGTTAGGAAAGGCGACCGCGTCACCATTTACATGCCGATGATCCCGGAAGCCGCCTATGCAATGCTCGCCTGCACGCGCATCGGCGCCATCCATTCGGTGGTCTTTGGCGGCTTTTCGCCGGACGCGCTGGCCGGCCGCATCGACGACTGCAAATCAACCTTCGTCATCACCGCCGACGAAGGCCTGCGCGGCGGCAAGCCCATCCCGTTGAAGGACAATACCGACAAGGCGATTGAGATCGCCGCCAAGGCCGGAACGAAAGTCGAAAAGGTCGTCGTGGTGCGCCGCACCGGCGGTAAGACCGGCTGGGTGGCCGGACGCGACGTCTGGTACCACGACGAGGTCGCGACGGTTAAGGCGGAGTGCAAGCCGGAGAAGATGAAGGCCGAGGACCCGCTGTTCATCCTCTACACGTCGGGTTCGACCGGCAAGCCGAAGGGCGTGCTGCACACCACGGCAGGCTATCTCGTCTATGTCTCGATGACCCACCAACATGTCTTCGACTATCATGACGGCGATATCTACTGGTGTACCGCCGATGTCGGCTGGGTCACTGGCCACAGCTACATCGTCTACGGGCCGCTCGCCAACGGCGCCACCACGCTGATGTTCGAAGGCGTGCCGAACTACCCGTCGCAGTCCCGTTTCTGGGAGGTTATCGACAAGCACAAGGTCAACATCTTTTACACCGCGCCGACGGCGTTGCGGGCGCTGATGGGCGCCGGCGACGCTCACGTCGCCAGGACGTCGCGCAAATCGCTGCGCGTGCTCGGCACGGTCGGCGAGCCGATCAATCCGGAAGCCTGGGAGTGGTATTTCAACGTCGTCGGCAACGGCAAGGTGCCGATCGTCGACACATGGTGGCAGACCGAGACCGGCGGCATCCTTATCACGCCTCTGCCCGGCGCCACCCACCTCAAGGCAGGTTCCGCGACGCGGCCGTTCTTCGGCGTCAAGCCGCAACTGCTCGACGGCGACGGCAAGGTGCTGGACGGTGTTGCAAGCGGCAATCTCTGCATCGCCGATTCATGGCCAGGCCAGATGCGCACCGTCTATGGCGACCACGAGCGCTTCGTGCAGACCTATTTTTCGACCTACAAGGGCAAATATTTTACCGGCGACGGCTGCCGCCGCGACGCCGATGGCTACTACTGGATCACCGGTCGCGTCGACGACGTCATCAACGTCTCCGGCCACCGCATGGGCACGGCCGAGGTCGAATCCGCGCTGGTTTCGCACGAGAAAGTCTCAGAGGCTGCCGTCGTCGGCTATCCGCACGACATCAAGGGCCAGGGCATCTACTGTTATGTCACGCTGATGGCCGGCGAGAAGCCGAGCGAGGAACTGCGCAAGGAACTCGTCGCCCATGTCCGCAAGGACATTGGCGCCATCGCCACGCCCGACAAGATCCAGTTCGCTCCCGGCCTGCCGAAAACCCGTTCGGGCAAGATCATGCGGCGCATCCTGCGCAAGATCGCAGAGGACGATTTTGCCGCGCTCGGCGATACCTCGACGCTGGCCGATCCGGCGGTCGTCGACGACCTCGTCGCCAACCGGCAGAACAAGAGGGCCTGATGCCCGCCTCGACGGAGATCGGTACTGTCCGCGAGCTCTGGCGCTATCCGGCGAGTTCGCTTGCCGGCGAACGCCGGAATGTGATCTCCGTCGGACTTGAGACCATCGACGGCGACCGCCTGTTCGGCCTTGTAGACGCCTCTGACGGTGAGATCGCGCGGCCTGACCGCGAGGGGAAATGGCATAAGGTGCCACTCATTCGGACCCGGCTGAGTGGTGACCGCACTTGAGATTGCCATTCCCGGTGGCAAGTGGTTGACGGCGCCGAGCGTCGAGAGCGACTATGCCGTTTCTGCCTTTCTCGGCTTCGCGGCCTCGATCCGGCCGTTTCACCAGAAAGATGCGCCGGACTACACCGGCCTTCTGACCGCCGAGCGTTACCGCAAGGCGCCCATCCACCTCCTGACCACCGCTTCGCTGGCGCGCCTGAAGGCGCTGCATCCGGAAGGCGCCGCCGACCCGCGCCGTTTCCGCCCCAACATCGTCGTCGACATGACGGCGATCGAGGGATCATTCCCGGAGACGGAATGGATTGGACGCAAGCTGGCGATCGGCGATCTGCTGTTGACCATCTCCGAACCATGCCGCCGCTGCGGCTTCACCATCATCGCTCAGGATGGTTTCGACCACGACGCGGCGATCCTGCGCAATCTGGTCCGCCATAACGCCCACAATTTCGGCGTCTACTGCACGGTCGACCGGCCAGCGCGAGTTGAACTCGGCGAGACGATGCGCCTCCTGTAGGCTACCGATAAAGATCCGCCCGCGTCGGCGGCAGGCCGCTTGGGCCGCGCGCGCGCTTGGTGACGACGGTCTGGAAAATTTGCGCCGAGGCTCGTTCGAAAGTGATCGAACAGCCGGTGAGATAAAGCAGCCAGAGGCGTGCCTTGGCTTCGCCGACCTCGGCGATCGCCTCGTCGAAGCGTGCGTGGAGGCGCTCGGCCCACAGGCGGCAGGTGCGGGCATAGTGCTCGCGCAAATTCTCGACATCGTAGACGAGAAAGCCGTGCGCTTCGAGATTACCGAGCGTCATGCCGATCGTATCGAGCTCACCGCCGGGAAAGATGTATTTGATCAGCGCCTTGAATTCCGGGCCCTTGCGCAAGGTCTTCTTGATGCTGCCCTTGTCGCGCCGGGTGATGGCATGATGCAGATAGATGCCGCCCGGCTTGAGCAGGCGATGAATGGTCGAGAAATAGGCGGCGTGGTTGGCGAGGCCCAGATGCTCGAACATGCCGATCGACGAGATCTTGTCGAAGGCGCCGGACAGCTCGGCATAGGATTTTATCTCGATGGTTATGCGATCCTCCAGCCCCTCGGCGCGGATGCGCTCGCGGGCGAGCTCAGTCTGGGCTTCCGACAGCGAGACGCCGTGGCCAACGACGCCGTAATTTTTCGCGGCATGGATGAGCATGGCTCCCCAGCCGCAGCCGATGTCGAGCAGCTTTTCGCCCGGCTTCAGCCGGAGCTTGCGGCAGATATGGTCGAGCTTGTCTTTCTGCGCCTGGTCGATGCCATTGGCGAAATCGGTGAAATAGCCGCAGCTATAGACCATGCGTTCGTCGAGGAAGAGCCGGTAGAAGGCGTTCGAAATGTCGTAGTGGTGCTGGATCGCTTGCCTGTTCGATCCGCTGACGAAGGGGTTGCGCCCGGAAAGGTCGGTCCGCGCCGTCATCTGTTTTCTCGAAAACAGCACGGCCGGCAGGTCGCGCAGGACCGCGAGCTTGGGCAACGACTTGAGCTTCGTCCTGAGTTTACCGTGCGCGGGCAGGGCGTAGAAATCGAACAGCGAACCGTCTTCCACGTCGATGGTCTTGGAAATCCACATTTCGATCAGCGTCGAGAGGTTGGGCCGACGCATCACCTGCCAGACGATGTCCTGGTCGTTGATGGTGACCACGGGGCCGGTGGCGGGCCCGATCCGCTCGCCGTTCCACAGCTTGACCGCGAAACCTGGCTTCAATGTCTCGATGACCGTTCGAACGATCCGTGCGGCTCTGTCGGCTGCCTCCATCCCCGTCCTCCCCTGCTCAGCACGTTGCCGGTGCGGCAGCGACTTTGCCTGTCCGATCGGAGAGCCGCAAGCAGTTAGCGGCAAACGTGTACGGCATTTTCACCATGGCGCCTTGCCATTTGCAGATCGACACCCCATCATGGTGGCGTCTTCAACAAATCGAAAGGAGGTGATCCGATGTCGAGTGATTTCGTTTTCCAGAACGTGGCCTCAGCGGATTGCACTTTCGGGAAGCAGTCTTCCCGTTAAGGCGCGAGATGCGCGGCTGGCGACGCCTGGAGCGCCGCGCGTCCTTTGGACACGCAAAGGACGCTCCAGCACTTAAAGTCTACACGTCGCTGCCATGAGCCGCGCCATGGACGGAAACACGGAAGGCCGCCGGCTTCGAAAGAAGCGGCGGCCTTTTCCTTGTCCGGATCCTGTCAGGTAAATGCCCTCTATTTGGTCAATGCCAGGCTTTCGATGTTGCGCGCTATCTCCTGGAAAGCCTGGTTGAGTTCCGTCCCGTTGGCGGCCTGATAGAAGTGCTTGATCTTGGCGGTATCCGGGCTCGCGCAATTCTGCAGTGTCGCCTCGGCATTCTCCTCGTTGAGATCGAAACCGATGGTGAAGATTTCGATACCCTTGTCGCGCATGGCGGTACAGAGCGTCTTGGCTGCCGTGCGGGTCGGTTCCTTGCCGGCATCATTGTAGACCTCACCGACAGTGCTGGCATCGAAGTAGGACAGGTTGAACTCGCCGTCGGTCATCAGGATCGCGATTTTGGCGACCTTGTCCGGATCCGCCTTGGCCGGCCGCTGCGAAGCATTCATCACGCTGCCCCAGCTTTCCGAAAGCATATACCAGGTCCACTGCACGCCGATATGGCCCGCGGTGCCGCCCGATGCGACAAAGTTCTTGATGACGTTCTTGAGCGCCGCGGCGTCTGCCGTCAGCGGCTTCAACGTGGCGGCCGGGCAGCCAGCCGTGCCGGTCTGCCAGGCAAAGGACGACAACAGGTAATCGCGATTGACCATGCTGATGTCGGGACCTGCATCCGAATATTGATAGGTGCCCTTGCGCTCGGTGGCGCAATTGTCCGGGCGCATTAAGCCGGAGACATACTGTACGGCGCCATTGCCTGGCGCCTGCTTGCGCTGGCTGGTCGAGGTTTCGACATAGACGCTGCTGGCAGCAAGCGCGCCGGCATTCACCGAATTGGCGTATGGTACTATAGAGACACGCACCCGAGGGTTGGAGGAGTCCTGGCCGCCCAGGAAGCTGTCGACCGCGTTCGCTGCAGCTGTCCTCAGATCGATGATCTTCTGGCCGGCCATCGACCCTGTGACGTCGAGCATCATCGCCACTTCGATCGTCTTGTCCGAATAGATCGCTGTCGTCGATGCGGCAACGCGCTTCATCTCACCCATGCTGAAAAGCGGAAAATAAAGGCCGAGATCGACATGTACGTCCGCCTGAACCGTCTTGGCGGTCCTGTCGATGGTCAATTTGTCGAGGATGATCCGATCAGCCAGCAGGATGCCCGCTCGGCTGTTGGCATCGAGAAACGCCTGCACCGACTTGTTGGCGTCGGCCTCCTTGATGACGCCGGTCGTCAGGTCGCGCGCCGTCGAGGTCACCGCCGCATCGACCACGCCTTGCAAGCTCGACTTGGCGTTATAAAGCTGGGAAACGTTAACGGCAAAGCCGGCGCCCAGCGCCAGCACCGACGCAACCATGCCGAACAGAACCGCGAAATTTCCGCTTCGATCCCCGGCAAAGCTGCCGATCGCGTGAAAAAGACCCCCAAAATGCCGCATGCGTCCCACCTCCATTCGCCACGACTCGAGCCGTGTGAAGGCCGCGTTGCAGGATTCCGGCCGGACGGCGTCGTCAACGCACCAAAAGCCGGCGGCTCGTCGTCAAACCATTGTTTTTGCTTGGTTTCGAAATGGAGCAAGGTGAACAACCGGTAAACGAGAAGCCGCTGCGGCAGTTTCCTTTACGAAAGCGCTTACCATGATCCCGCCATCTGCCGTGGTGCACAAAACTCGATCCCGATCCGGCACAGGCGGGCTGTGCCGAAGCGGATCAGGCGTATCCGACCTCAATGGACGGCCACAGCTCAGACGACGGTTAGAATGGGACGCACGCCGTTCGCGCTTGCGCTTCTATGCCAGCATCCGCGCGTTGGCGGTCTTGTCGACGCCGCGGTGGGGCGGGTTGAACAGGTTGCTTTCCTGTTCGTAGGTCCAGACCTTGAACAGGCTGAGCCGGT
This sequence comes from Mesorhizobium sp. WSM4813, assembly GCF_055811555.1. Taxonomy (NCBI): domain Bacteria; kingdom Pseudomonadati; phylum Pseudomonadota; class Alphaproteobacteria; order Hyphomicrobiales; family Phyllobacteriaceae; genus Mesorhizobium; species Mesorhizobium sp. WSM4813. Next base: position 21,533 of record NZ_JBVVQU010000037.1, on the reverse strand, counting down.
GCGGGCCGAAACTGTGCAGCAGTGGCACGTCGGTCGCGTCGCGACCGCGCGCGATGACGACGCGGCCGATCCTCGGCACGTTGTGGCGGGGGTCGAACGCGTACCATTTGCCGTCGAGGAACACTTCCAGCCACGCCGAAAAATCCATCGGCGCCGGGTCGACCGGGACGCCGATGTCGCCGAGATAACCGTTCACGTAGCGGGCGGGGATGTTCATGCAGCGGCAGAGCGTGATCGCCAGATGAGCGAAGTCGCGGCACACCCCGACGCGCTCTTCATGCGCCTGCGCCGCCGTGCGGGTTGGGCGCGCATAGCCGTAGCCGAACGACAGGCGGTTGTGGACATAGTCGACGATCGCCTGCACCCGCGCCCAGCCGGATGGAACAGGCCCGAAAACCTGCCAGGCCAGATCGCTGAGATGATCGGTCTCGCAATAGCGACTGCCGAGCAGATAGCAGAGCACGTCGTCGGGCAACTCCGCCACCGGCACTTGCCTGGCCAGCGGATTGACCTCGTCGGTCTCGCCGCTGTCCTCGACGACGGCGTCGTAAAGAATGCGAAAGCCGCCGCAAGGCGCCGTGAAGCGGCGGCAGGTGTTACCATAGAGATCGTGATAGAGCCGGGTTGGCACGGAAGGCGAGGTCAGCACGCGCGTCTGCCGTTTTATGTCGGCCTGGCGGTCCCTGTGGATCTCGAGCAGCGAAATCACCGGGGTGGCTTCAGCACAGTCGATGGCGATTTCGTAGCCGAGCCGAATCAGCATCGCGGTTCCCCCTTTTTGAGCATCGTGGAAGACAGTTCGGTCAACGCGAGCGGCTCGCCGTGGTTCCCTGGTATTATCTAAAAGGCGATCTCGCGCCTTCCCATGCAGCCGACACGACGTTAGGGTCGATCGACAGGCTTTTGGTCCCTCCGAAACAACCTCCCGGGATAGCAGATGTTCGCAGGCAAGAAATTCGCAGCCTTCCTGTTCGACATGGATGGCACAGTGGTCAATTCGATTGCCGCCGCAGAAAGGGTCTGGGCAGATTGGGCACGCCGGCAAGGTCTCGACGTTGCCGCATTCCTGCCGACGATCCACGGCGTGCGGGCGATCGAGACCATCGCTCGGCTGGCGCTTCCAGGCGTCGATCCGATGCGCGAGGCCGATGCGCTTCTGCAGGCCGAGGCGGCCGATATCGAGGGCATCCTTCCGATCGCCGGCGCCGCGGCGTTTCTGGCGTCGCTGCCGCCCGAGCGCTGGGCCATCGTCACTTCCGCGCCGCGCGAGCTGGCTCTCCTGCGCATCGCGGCCGCAGGCATCCCGCTTCCCACCGTCCTTGTTGCGGCGGAGGACGTTTCCCGCGGCAAGCCGGCGCCCGATTGCTTCCGGCTCGCGGCCGAGCTGTTGGGCGTGGATGCGCGCGACTGTCTCGTTTTCGAAGATGCGCCCGCCGGCATATCGGCGGCCGAGGCCGCAGGAGCTGCGGTCGTGGTGATCAGCGCCACGCACCAGCATCCGTTGCAAACGCCGCATGCTGCGATCGCCGGTTATGACGCGATCGGCATTGCTGTTGACGACCGCGGCTGGATCGCCATTGAGCCGGAGCGCACCGCCGAGGTCTGCTGACCCTCCGGTACCCGGTCGTGCCTAAAAATCGCTGGTCAGGCCTTTCACCTCCCAGTCGCCATAGCGGCCGGGTTCCTTGCCGCCACGCCCGCCGATCTCCCGGGGCATCGCGGCTTCCTGCTGGCGATAGTGTTCGCGCCGTGCTTCCGCCTCCGCCAAAGCGCGGCGGGCTGCCGGCGTCAGCGTCTTTTGCGGCGCGTCGTGACCCGGGCCGGCGTTTGTATTGCTGGTTTCAGCTGTTTTATTGGTTTCGTCGATCATCCGATATTCCCGGCGGATTGAAACTGGCCCCATTTGAAACCGGCCCCAATTGAAACAGGGCCGCATGGTTCCCATCATATAGCGATGAGCCGATAGCGATCGACCCCTTTTACGCAGGGCCGGCAGAAACGGGAGCAGACGATGAACACACTTCGCACCGCCATGCTTTTGGCCGCGATGACCGCGCTGTTCATGGGCGTCGGCTATCTGATCGGCGGATCGGGCGGCATGGTGATCGCCTTTCTGATTGCCGCCGCTATGAACCTGTTCAGCTATTGGAATGCCGACAAGATGGTGCTGTCGATGAACCGCGCCGTCGAGGTCGACGAAAGGAACGCGCCGGAATATTACGCCATCGTGCAGAGCCTCGCCAGACAGGCCGGCCTGCCGATGCCGAAAACCTATCTGATCGACAACCCGCAGCCCAACGCTTTCGCCACCGGTCGCAACCCGCAGAACGCCGCGGTCGCCGCCACCACCGGACTGTTGCAGCAACTGTCGCATGAGGAGGTCGCGGCTGTCATGGCGCACGAGCTCGCCCATGTGCAGCACCGCGACACACTGACCATGACGATCGTCGCCACGCTTGCCGGCGCGATCTCGATGCTCGGCAATTTTGCGTTCTTTTTCGGCGGCAACCGCGACAACAACAATTCCTTCGGCATTATTGGCGTGCTGGTGGCGATGATCGTGGCGCCGTTTGCCGCGATGATCGTGCAGATGGCGATCAGCCGCACCCGCGAATACGAGGCCGACCGGCGCGGCGCCGAGATCTGTGGACAGCCGCTTTGGCTTGCCTCGGCCCTTGACAAGATCGCCCGTGGCGCCGAACGCATCCGCAACCCGGATGCAGAGCGCAATCCGGCGACCGCCCACCTCTTCATCATCAATCCTCTTTCCGGCGAGCGCATGGACAGCCTGTTTTCCACCCACCCGAACACCGACAATCGCATCGCGGCCCTGCAGGCGATGGCGCGGGACATGACATCCGCCCCCGCTCAGCGGCAGGCCCCGATGTCGCGGCAGGCGAACGTGCAGCGCCCGTCGGGCCCGTGGGAGAAGGCAGCTGAGCAGCCGACTGAACCGGTTAGGCCGAAATCCAATCCCTGGGGCCGCAATCCGACCGGACCCAAAGGCCCGTGGTCGTGAGCGACGCGAAACGCCGGCACCGAATTTCAGGCGATCATGAAAACAATGCAGCGAGCCCCGGCGAGCCCGTCGCCGGCCTCGCCGCGCGCAAGGCCGCGGCACGGCTGCTTGCCGCCGTCATCGATGCGAGGACGCCGCTCGACGGGCTGACCGACCACGAGAACGGCCATCCGCAATACAAGGCGCTCGACCTACGCGACCGGGCGCTGGTGCGCGCCATACTGGTCACTGCGCTGCGCTTCCGCATGACCATATCAGGGCTGCTGGCCCGTCGCCTGGAAAAGCCGCTGCCGCCCAATGCCACTGCGCTTTCGCATATTCTGCATGTGGCGGCGGCACAGATCCTGTTCCTCGACATTCCCGACAGCGCCGCCGTCGACCTTGCCGTGACCCACGCCAAGTCCGATCCGCGCACAGTGCGCTTCTCCGGTCTCGTCAACGGCGTGCTGCGCACGCTGGCGCGGTCCAAGCAGGCCGAGTTGGCTGCGGCGCTTGCTGCCACCGACGAAGCGCCGAAATGGTTTTCCGACCGGCTGAAAGCTGCCTATGGCGCCGATAAGGCCAGGCAAATCCTCGCCGCCCACAGGTATGAGGCGCCGGTCGACTTCACCGTCAAGTCCGATCCCGCGCTGTGGGCCGAGCGGCTCGGCGGCATCGTGCTGCCGACCGGCACGGTGCGGGTGGAAAAGCTCAGCGCCTCCGTCACCGAGCTGCCCGGCTTCGAAGACGGCGCCTGGTGGGTTCAGGATGCCGCCGCCAGCCTTCCGGCCCGGCTCTTCGGCGACATCAGGGGTTTGCGCGTCGCCGATCTCTGTGCCGCCCCTGGCGGCAAGACCGCTCAGCTCATTCTCGGCGGCGCCAATGTAACCGCCGTCGATACATCGAAGAATCGGTTGGCGCGGCTGTCGCAGAATCTCGAACGGCTTGGTCTGTCCGCGGAGATCGTCCAGGCCGATCTGCTCAAATACGAGCCGGCAGAACTGTTCGACGCCGTCCTCCTCGATGCGCCCTGCTCTTCGACCGGCACGGTTCGACGGCATCCCGACGTGCCCTGGACGAAGACAGCTGCCGACGTCGAAAAACTCGCCGATCTGCAACGGAGGCTGCTCGCCCGCGCCGTCACCCTGGTCAGGCCCGGCGGCCGCATCGTCTTTTCCAACTGTTCGCTCGACCCGCTCGAAGGCGAGGCGCTTCACCGCGCCTTCCTCGCCGGAACAGCTGATATCGTCGACGATCCGCTCCGCCCGGGCGAGATCGCCGGCATCGATCCCTTCCTGACCCCGCAAGGCACGTTGCGCACCACGCCCGCCGATCTCGAGCTCGGCTCACCGGAACGGTCCGGCCTGGACGGCTTCTTCGCCGCCCGCATGCGCAGAGCCGGCTAACGCTGAGAATTTAAAGACCATTTTAGGAAGAATCCTGCGGAAAAACAGGCTGAACGCCAAGGCCTCCATGGAATTCGCCTTCGCATAAGTTCTTGAACCATATAACTTGTCTTCGGGTTGAGGGGTATCAGGAGGGCTTTTGGCGATCGCTGCCGGCAGCACGACGCGTCTATGGACGCTTGTCGCGAAGGAGTTCTGGCGCAAGACGCGCCGGCGCCTGCGTGCCGGGCCTATCTATCGCTGGCGCTACTCCGGCCGCACACCGGAACGCGTGTTGATCGCTCCGCCGGACCTGCGCCTGGCCGACCCGCAGATTGCGCTCGAGATCTATTATGGTCGCTATCCGCTGTCGGGACATCTGGTCGAGACCGGCGGCAAGTCGCCCTTCCAGATCGCCGTGGCCAATCCAGGCTGGCAAAAGGCCCTGCACGGCTTTCGCTGGCTGCGCCATATGCGCGCCGCCGGCACCGAGCTTGCCGCCGCCAATGCCCGCGCGCTGGTCTCCGACTGGATCGTCATGCACGGCAGCAACATTTCCGGTGTCGCCTGGGAGCCCGGCACGACGGCCAAGCGCGTCATTGCCTGGCTGCAGCATTCCTCGGTGGTGCTGCAGGGTGCTGAATTTCCCTTCTACCGGGCCTTCCTGAAATCGCTGGCCATGCAGATCCGCTATCTCCGGGCGATGGCACGCGAGATGCCGGACGGCAAGGACAGGCTGCGCGCCCGCATCGCGCTTGCCTTTGCGGCTCTGTCACTGCCGGCGCCGGCATCGGCGCTGCGCGGTGCGACTCGCAACCTCGCCGAGGAGCTCGACCGCCAGATTCTGCCGGATGGCGGCCATATTTCCCGCAATCCGATGGCCGTGCTTGAAATCCTCGCCGACCTTCTGCCGCTGCGCCAGACTTATGCGAATCAAGCCGAAACGCCGCCGGCGGCGCTGATGGGCGCCATCGACCGTATGCTGCCGGCGCTGCGCTTCTTTCGCCACCAGAACGGCAGCCTCGCCCGCTTCAACGGCATGGGAGCGACTATCCACGACCGCATCGCCACCATTCTGCGCCACGACGACACCGCCGGCGCGCCGTTGCTGCACGCACCGCATTCGGGCTACGAGCGCCTCTCCATGGGCGGCGTCACCGTGATCGCCGATACCGGTCCGCCGCCGCCCATCGATGTTTCCAACGCGGCGCACGCCGGATGCCTGGCCTTCGAGCTGTCTTCCGGCCGCCAGCACTATGTCGTCAACGCCGGCGTGGACACCTATGGCGCCGCCGAATTCCGGCCGCTTGCCCGCGCCACGGCGGCCCATTCGACCGCCACCATCAACGACACCTCGTCGGCGCGTTTCAGCCACTCGCTGCGCGTCAACGATTTGCTCGGCACGCCGTTGATCGGCGGCCCGCAGCATGTGCCTTGCAAGCGCACCGACCAGCAAGGCAGCCAGGGTTTTCTGGCTCGCCACGACGGCTATGTCGCGCGCTTCGGCTTCCTGCATGAGCGCGAACTGAAATTGTCGACGAACGGCAATGTGCTCGCCGGCAGGGATCGCATTCTGCGGCCGGGCGGCGCGGCCATCCGCAACAACGGCCGAGATTTCGTCACGGTACGCTTCCACATCCATCCCGACATAGGCCTGCTCCAGGACGAGCACGGTCGCCTGGTGCTGACCGCCGATCAGGCCGACACATGGGTGTTCACCTGCACCGAGGTGACGCCCGAGGTCGAGGAATCGATTTATTTCGCCGGTCTTGGCGGCCCGCGCCGCAGCCGGCAGATCGTGCTGGCCTTCAAGGCATCGGAGGTTTCCGAAGTCCATTGGCAACTGACGCGAACGGCGATCGCCGTCCTCCGGCAAAAAGCTGAGACTGCGGCTAGCCTCGCAGTTTGATTTCCAGGCCTCATGTGCTACGGCGCGCGGACACTTTCCCAACCAGCCGTGAAAGGCCGCCAGCCCATGGCCGTCGCCGCCAAGAACATTCCCGCGCCCGACCTCGTTCCCGTTCGCCGCGCACTGCTTTCCGTTTTCGACAAGACCGGACTCATCGATTTCGCCAAGGCGCTGGCCGCGGCCGGCGTCGAGCTGGTCTCCACCGGCGGCACGGCAAAGGCGATCGCCGAGGCAGGCATGGCCGTGCGCGACGTCTCCGACCTTACCGGCTTTCCCGAGATCATGGACGGCCGCGTCAAGACGCTGCATCCGTCCGTGCACGGGGCGCTGCTCGGCCTGCGCGATGATCCCGAACACGCCGCGGCGATGCGCGATCATGGCATCGAGCCGATCGATCTCGTCGTCTCCAATCTCTACCCTTTCGAGGATGTCCGCCGCTCCGGCGCCGCTTACGCCTCGATCGTTGAGAACATCGACATAGGCGGCCCGGCGATGATCCGCGCCTCGGCCAAGAACTACGCATATGTCGCCATCGTCACCGATCCCGAGGACTATGCCTCGGTGATCAACGCATTGGAGATGAATTTCGGCTCGCTCTCGCTGGATTTCCGCAAGAAGCTGGCGGCCAAGGCGTTCGCCCGCACCGCCAGCTATGATGCGGCTATCTCCGGCTGGTTCGCCGAAGCGCTCGAGATCGAGCATCCCACCTGGCGCGCCTTCGGCGGCAGGCTGGACCAGGTGATGCGCTACGGCGAGAATCCGCACCAGAGCGCCGGCTTCTACGTCGACGGCGACAAGCGGCCAGGCGTCGCGACGGCGCGCCAGCTTCAGGGCAAGCAGCTTTCCTACAACAACATCAACGATACCGACGCCGCCTTCGAACTGGTCGGCGAGTTCGATCCGGCCCGCTCCGCCACCGTCGCCATCATCAAGCATGCCAACCCGTGCGGCGTCGCCGAGGGCGCTTCGCTGAAGGCGGCCTACGCCAAGGCGCTTGCCTGCGATCCGGTCTCGGCCTTTGGCGGCATTGTCGCGATGAACCGTACCCTCGATGCCGAGGCCGCCGAAGAGATCGTCAAAACCTTCACCGAGGTCATCATCGCGCCGGGCGCCTCGGAAGAAGCAATCCGCATCGTCGCCGCCAAGAAGAATCTGCGCTTGCTTGTCACCGGCGGCCTGCCCGATCCGCGCTCGGCCGGCTCCATCGTGAAATCCGTTTCCGGCGGGTTGCTCGTCCAGGGCCGCGACAATGCGGTGATCGATGACCTCGACCTGAAAGTGGTGACCAGGCGCGCGCCAACGCCGGCCGAGATGGCCGATCTCAAATTCGCTTTCCGCGTCGCAAAGCACGTCAAGTCGAACGCCATCGTCTATGTCAAAGACGGTGCCACCGTCGGCATCGGCGCCGGCCAGATGAGCCGGGTCGATTCCTCGCGCATCGCCGCGCGCAAGGCGCTTGACGCCGCCGAAGCTGCCGGCCAGGCCGAACCGCTGACCAAAAATTCTGTCGTCGCCTCGGATGCCTTTTTCCCATTCGCCGACGGGCTGCTGTCTGCGATCGAGGCCGGCGCCACCGCCGTCATCCAGCCGGGCGGTTCGATGCGCGACGACGATGTCATCGCCGCTGCCGACGAGCACGGCATCGCCATGGTCTTTACCGGCGTCAGGCATTTCCGGCATTGATTGCTATGCCGGTGTAGAGGCGTTCTGAGAATTCGCTCCGCTGAGTCGGATGGCGTGGTTTTCGAGAACCGGAGCGGAGCGGACATTGAGTCCGTGAGCACCGGAAGCGCAGAAAATCGCGTCAGGCGGCCGGCGGAGTAGAATTATCGAACGTCTCTCACTCCGCCAGCCGGTTGTCCGCTGGATACGGCGTGCGGACCAGGATCGCCAGGCCGACGCCGAGGAACAGCACGATTGCCGCCATGCCTAGCCGCGACGAGCCGCTGGCCAAGGTGATCGTGGCCACCATGAATGGCGCGGCAAAACTGGTCGCCCTCCCGGCCAATGCATAGATGCCGAAATAGCGGCCTGATTCGGCAGCGGTGACGCTGCGCGCCATGTAGGAGCGCGACGATGCCTGCACCGGCCCGAAGGCAAGCCCGATCAGCAGACCGAAAAAGATGTAGGCTTTTTCCGCCGGTGTACCGAACAAGCCGCCGCTATCGGCTCCGGGCATCATCCAGGCACCGAACAGCGTGTAGCCCGGCCCGGTCGAGACGATGCCGATCGTGGCGATGCTAAGCAGGACAAGCGAAATCATCACTATGGTCTTGGAGCCAAGCGCCACGTCGAGGCGTGCGGCAACCAGGCAGCCGACGATGGCGACGACGTTGAGGATGATGCCGAACAGGCCGATCTCGGTGATCGACCAGTGGAACATCGCCGCCGCAAAGGCACCGCCCAGCGCAAGCAACGCATTGACGCCATCCTGGTAGATCATGCGGGCGACGAGAAAGCGGAAGATGCCGCTGCGCTTGCGTATTTCGCCCAGCGTCGATTTCAGTTCCGACAGCCCCTCGCGCACCGCCGGTCGAAGGGGAATGCCCTTCGCGGCATCCGGTGTGAAAAAGAACATTGGCAGGATGAACAGGAAATACCAGGCCGCTGACAGGGGTCCGGTCGCCCGTGCGTCCTCGCCGAGTTTCGGATCGAGCCCGAGGACCGGGTCGAGGCCGACGATGGTCTTGCCGGTTTCCGGTGAACTGGCCATGAAGGCGACGACGAAGATTAGAGCAATCATGCCGCCGAGATAGCCCAGACCCCAGGCCATATTCGAGATTCGGCCGATTTCGCTCTTCGGCACCAGACGCGGCATCATCGAATCGTTGAAGACGGTCGAGAATTCCGCCGCGACCGAGGCCAGCGAGAAGAACAGCACGACCAGGAAAAGGTTCGAACCGGGAGCAGCGAACCACAGTAGGGAAAGACTGGTGATCTTGATCGCGGCGAAGAGTGCGATCCACGGTTTTCGCGGGCCGGTCTGGTCGGCGATCGAGCCGAGGATCGGTGACAGCACGGCGATCGCCAGACCCGCCGCGGCGATGCCGTAACCCCATGCCGCCTGGCCCGTTTCCGGATCACTCGCCATGCGCGAGACGAAGTAGGGCCCGAAGATGAAAGTGGTGATGACCGTGAAGAACGGCTGTGCCGCCCAGTCGAACAGCATCCACCCCCAGATGCCGCGTTGTGATGTCCGCTGCACTGCTATTTCGGCCATATCCCCTCCCACGAACGGCGCCCAGAACCAGGGTGCCGTTCGCTCTATAGCGCAGTTCTTGCCGGCAATCGCGCGCGATTTGGAAGACTTATCACAGCGCCGTCAGGTCGCTGATCAGCCCCGACGCCACCGACAGCCGCGACACGGTGATTTCGCCGCCCTCGGTCAGCGCCTGCAGCCGCTCGCGGATGCGCCCGACCCTCTCGCCGCCAGCCTCCAGCCATGCCGCCACCGGCTCCGTCGCCTCGGAATGGCTAGTGAGCGCCGCCACCGCGATGCCGCGCCTGGCCGCGCCGATCATGTCGGTGGCGCGGGAAAGCGCCAATTGATCATAGTAGTCGGACGGCGCGATCGAGCGCGCCGCATCCTCGACGCGCGGAATGCGGAACGCATCGCTGACCGCGAAAAACGCCTGCGCAGCGACGACAATGTCGGCGTTCGCCGTTCGGGCCGTCAGCGCGATGTCAGGGACGACGCCCGCCACATCGGTCAGCGCCAGCTGTTCGGCCAGCCTTTCGGGCGCACCGCCCTTGGCCAGACCATGCCGCCGCTCCTCGATCCGCTCGCGCGAGAAGGCCGGCAGCAGCGAAACCAGCTTTGGCTCCAGTGCCTTGCGCGCGTCCTGCAACCCGGCGATCCGTTGGCCGAGCGGTGCGGTGCTGGTATCGTTCTTGAGATACCAGCCGCTGGTCACATAGATAAGCCGGCTAACAGACTGATAGAGGTCGAGCTGCACCTGTCCGTCGATCTGGTTGTCGAGAGCGTCGATCTGGCGATAGAGCGCCGGCATCCCGAAGCCGTCGCGCACCACGGCGAAGGTCCGGACCACGTCGGCCGCACTGCGGCCGGTCGCTTCCTGCAGCCTGTTGACGAAGGATGGGCCGCCGCGATTGACCAGATCGTTGGCGACGACACGGGCGATGATTTCTCGGCGCAGGCGATGGCCATGGATCTCGGCCGCGTATTTCATCGCCATCCGGTCCGGAAAATAGCCCATCAGGTCACGGTCGAAATGCGGATCGTCCGGCACGTCGCTGGCGACGATATCGGAAAACAGCACGATCTTGGCATAGGCCAACAGCACGCCGAGCTCGGCCCTGGTCAACGGCTCTCCGCGCGCCTCGCGCTCGGCAAGGGCTGTCGGCGACGGCAGAGCTTCGACATTGCGGTCGAGCAGGCCGCGCGCCTCGAGCGCTGCCATGAAACGGCTCTGATGGGCGATGTCGGCAAGGCCGCGCTTGCGGGCAAGCGACAGCGCCAGCGTCTGCTCGTAATTGTTGGACAGCACCAGCGCGCTCACCTCGTCGGTCATCTCGGCAAGAAGCTTGTTGCGTGCTGGGCGGGTCAGCGCCCCCTTGCGCATGGCGGAAGCCAGCGCGATCTTGATGTTGACCTCGACGTCCGAGCAATTGACGCCGCCCGAATTGTCGATGGCGTCGGAATTGCAGCGCCCGCCATTCAGCCCGAACTCGATGCGGGCCCGCTGCGTCGCGCCGAGATTGGCGCCCTCGCCGATGACCTTGGCGCGCACTTCGAGCGCGGTCACCCGAATAGCATCATTGGCGCGATCGCCGACATCCTGGTTGGTTTCCGTCGATGCCCTCAGATATGTGCCGATGCCGCCGAACCATAAAAGGTCGACCGGCGCCTTGAGAATGGCGCTCATGATCTCGACCGGCGAGGCGGTCGTCTTGCCGAGGCCGATCGCGGCGGCCGCGGCCGGCGGCAGCGTGATCGATTTCTGGCTGCGCGAGACGATGATGCCGCCTTCGGACAGTTTCGTCTTGTCATAGTCCTGCCAGCTCGAACGGGCGAGGGCGAACATGCGCCGGCGCTCGGCCATCGAAGCCACCATGTCGGGAGCGGGATCGATGAAGATGTCGCGATGGTCGAAGGCGGCGATCAGCCGGGTCTGCTCGGACAGGAGCATGCCGTTGCCGAACACGTCGCCCGACATGTCGCCAACGCCAACGACGCTGAAGGGCGAGGTCTGGATGTCGCGGTTCATCTCGCGGAAATGCCGCTTGACTGCTTCCCAGGCGCCCTTGGCGGTGATGCCCATCTTCTTGTGGTCGTAGCCGGCCGAGCCGCCACTGGCGAAGGCGTCGTCGAGCCAGAAGCCATGCTTCTCGCTGATGGCGTTGGCCGTGTCGGAAAAGGTCGCCGTGCCCTTGTCGGCGGCGACGACGAAATAGGGATCGTCCTGGTCACGCCTGATCACACCGGCTGGCGGAATGACGCCGTCCAGGCCAATATTGTCGGTGATCGACAGCAGGCTGGAGACGTAATTCTTGTAGGCGGACGCGCCGGCTTCGAAGATGGCGTCACGGCCGCTGCCCATCGGCAGCTTCTTCGGATAGAAGCCGCCCTTGGCGCCGACCGGCACGATCACCGCATTCTTGACCTGCTGCGCCTTGACCAAGCCGAGCACCTCGGTGCGGTAGTCCTGGGCGCGGTCCGACCAGCGCAGGCCGCCGCGGGCGACCGGGCCGAAGCGCAGATGCACGCCCTCGACCTCGGAACCGTAGACGAAGATCTCCCGCCACGGCCGCGGCGCCGGCAGGCCGTCGACCGCTTGCGAGTCGAGCTTGATCGCAAGCGACTGGCCCTTCTCCTTCGTATCGGTGACGAAATGATTGGTGCGCAGCGAGGCTTCGATCAGGTTGAGGTAACGACGGATGATGGTGTCGTCATCGATGTTGGGAACCTCTTCCAACGCATCCCTGATCTTGGCCTTGAGGTGCTTGGCCGCGACCACCCCTTCCGTCTCCGCCGTCGGCCCGAGGCGGGCGACGAACAGCTCATGCAGGCCACGCGCGATCTCCGGATAGCGGTTGAGTGCGGCGGCAATGAAATCCTGGCTCTGCGGGATCCCGGCCTGCTGCAGATAGCGCCCATAGGCGCGCAGGATGGTGACCTCGCTCGACCACAGGCCGGCGGTCTGGGCAAGGCCGTTATAGCCGTCATTGTCGATGTCGCCGCGCCAGACGGAAAGGAACGCGTCCTCGAACAGCGCGCCGCGGTCGCCAAGGTCGATCGGCTTGCCGTAGCTGTTTTCGAGTTCCATGTCGTGGATGAAGACCATGCCCGGCTGATCGCTATTGATCATGCCGGAAGCCTCATCCCCGACCTCGAAGGTGCGCTCGCTGATAACGCGGAAGCCGATGTTCTCCAGCACCGGCACCCGCCGCGACAGCGCCACCGGGCTGCCATGGTGATAGATCTTCAGCGCCGCCTGATGCGGTTCCTGGTTGGCATGACGATAGTAGTCGATGGCGATCGGATTGGCCGCACTGATCTTGGCGATGCGCCCGGCATCGGCCAACGCCTCCGCCGGCGAGAAGCTGTCGCGATAGCTTCCCGAGAAGCGCGAAGCGATCGCCGTGAGCGCCGCATCGGCGACGGTCTCGGCCGCGGTCTCGCGCAGAATGTCGTCCCAGGTCCGCACGATGGCGCGGATCGCGGCCTCGATCGTCGCCTGGTCGACCTTCGGCGTCCTGCCGCCGGAACGGCCGATGATGAAATGGACACGAGCCAGCCCGCCTTCCGGAAAGGCGGGGTAGTAGGCCGACAGCCGGCCTTGGAACACCGTCTTCAGATAGGTGCCGATCTTCTCGCGTACGACGCTGTCGTAGCGGTCGCGCGGCACGAAGACGAGGACCGAGACGAAGCGGTCGAACTGATCGGCGCGCACCAGCGCTCTGACGCGCGGCCGCTCGATCAGCCCCAGAATGGCTTCAGCGTGCTTGCGCAGGATCGGCACCGGAACCTGGAACAGCTCGTCGCGCGGATAGCTCTCCAGCACGTTGATCAGTGCCTTGCCGGAGTGATCTTCAGGGTTGAAACCGGATTTGGCGATGATGGTTTCAGCTTTCGACCTGAGATAAGGGATCTTCATCACCGAGCGCGTGTAGGCGGTCGAGGTGAACAGGCCGACGATGCGCAACTCGCCTGCAAGCACGCCCTTGGCGGTGTAGATCTTGACGCCGATGTAATCGAGATAGATGCGGCGATGTACGGTCGATTTGGCGTTGGCCTTGGTGACGATCAGCGGTTCCGGCCCGTGCAGGAAGGCGCGGATTTCCGGCGTCGTCGACACCGCTTCGGTGCCGCGCCGCAGCACCAGCACGTCGGGATCGGAGAGGATGCCGAGGCCGGGCTTTTCGGTGCGCTCCAGCATGCCGCTCTTCTCGCCGCCGGTATATTTGAACTCGCGCATGCCGAGGAAGGTGAAGTTGTCGTCGCGCAGCCATTCGAGGAAGGCGATCGCCTCAGCGACGTGGGCCTTGTCGAGCGGCACCGGAGCGTAGCGGAACTCGGAGATTGCCTGGTCGAGGCGGGCCAGCATCGGCTTCCAGTCGGTGACAGCGGCGCGCACCTGGCCTAATATTTTCTTCAACCGCTCGGCCAATGCGTCGGCCTGATCGGCCGAAAGACGGCCGATATGGACGTGGATGACGCTCAGCCGCTCATGACTGTGATCGCCCTTGGCAAAGCCGCCATCGCCGAGGATTTCGTCGACGCCGCTCTTGCCGTGCCTGACGACGATGACCGGATGGGTGACCAGCAGCGGTTCGCCGGCGCTCTCGGTGATCTCGCCGAGGACGGAATCGAACAGGAACGGCATGTTGTCGTTGACAACGGTGATCACGGTCATCGGCCTGCTCTGGCGGACGACACCGGAATCGACGTCTATGGCGACGACGCAATCGCCCTTCTTGTGCCTGGCGACGGCGCGTCCAGCGAGATCGGCGGCGCGTTCGAGAGCGGTGACCTCATAGGCGGCAACATCTTCGGCCGGCGCTCGGGCGAGCAGGTAATCGGCAAGCCTGGCGGGTTTCTCGCTGCCCTTGGCCGTGCTCATCTTTTTTAACAGGCTTGCGGATTTCAGGCCGGCCATGTCGCTAGTCCCTCCCGTCATATGTTTTATAACTATGGTAGCAGATGACCGATATTGGCGACAAAGATTTGACCGCTTGCGACGAAATGTCGGAATTCGGCGGCAAATCACCGACGAACAAGGAAAAACAGCCCATGGCCGGAAAAATCACTGCACTTGACCTCGCACCCGCAGAGCTGAGCGAAGCGACAAAAGCCTATTTCGCCAAATGCGAGGAGAAGCTCGGCCTCGTTCCCAATGTGCTTTTGGCCTACGCTTTCGACGAGACGAAGCTGCGCGCCTTCACCGATATGTACAATGATCTGATGTTGGGCCAATCCGGCCTGTCCAAGCTGGAGCGTGAGATGATCGCAGTCGCCGTCTCCTCAATCAACCATTGCTACTATTGCCTCGCCGCCCATGGCGCGGCGGTGCGCCAGCTTTCCGGCGATCCGGCTTTCGGCGAGATGATGGTGATGAATTTTCGCGCCGCCGAGCTTTCCGCTAGACAGAAAGCGATGCTTGAATTCGCGGTGAAGCTGACGGAGCAGCCGGGCAAGATCGTCGAGACCGACCGTGCCGCGCTGCGTGAGGCTGGCTTTTCCGATCGCGACATCTGGGACATCGCCTCGACCGCCGCCTTCTTCAACATGTCGAACCGGGTGGCGGCGGCGGTCGACATGCGGCCGAACGATGAATACCACGCGATGGCGCGGTGAGGCGCGAGTCACTAGAACCGTACATTAGCTTTTGCGCATTCTCGTTGCGTCTTTGCCGGTTTGGCCCGATGATCGCCCTGCGGCGTGACCGCATGTCGGTTCGACGCCGCTCATCAACGGAGGAGAACATGGCGAAATTTCTTTATGTCTATCACGGCTCGGGCAAGATGCCGACCGACGAGGCCGAACGGCAAGCAGCGATGGATGCCTGGAACGGCTGGTATGGCAAGCTTGGCTCGGCCGTGGTCGACGGTGGCAATCCGGTCGGCATGTCGAAGACCGTGCTGCCCGGCGGCAAGGTCGAGAACAATGGCGGCAGCAATCCGACCGCCGGTTACACTATCATCGAAGCGAGAGACATCGACGACGCCGTCGACAAGGCCAAGGATTGTCCTATCCTGAGGGACCCGGGTTTCAGCGTCGAGATCGCGCCGATCATCGAAATGATGTGACGCTCAGGACCGCGCCGCGATCGCCGCCGCGGCGCCGGCCATGGTGCCGGCGCTGACGCGGTTGGCGATCTTCATTGCCCGCTTGCTCTTCAGCAGTTTTCGCGCCTGCGCTGCCGCCAGCACCCAGGCCAGATCGATGGCGACCAGGACCACGGCCATCGTCAGTGTCAGCTCGACCCAGCCGACGACCGTCACCGAGGCGAGATCGATGATGGTCGGCAGCAGCGCCAGATAGAACATCATGATCTTGGGATTGCCGAGCGTCACCGCCATGCCGGCAAAGAACAGTTTGACGGCCGACTCATCGCGCGGCATCTCGCCCTCGCGCGCCTCGACCGGGGCCGTCCACATCTTCCAGGCGAGGTAGGCGAGATAGGCGACGCCGACCCATTTCAGCACGACGAAAGCGAGATGGAAGGTCTGCGCCACCACTGCCAGCCCGAACACCGCCAGCGACAGCCAGATGCCCTCGCCGATCCACATGGCGAGCAGGAATGGGAACACGTCGCGAAAGCCCTTTGCGATGACCCGCGCCACCAGAGCGGCAATCGAGGGGCCGGGCGAGCCAGCGGCGACGAAAAGCGCGGCGGCGAAGATCAGAAGCGAGGTGAAGTGCATGACCGGGATCTTTGCTTGAGACGTTGACCGCTCAATTGTAGCGCAAGTGTTCCACCGGCGGTAGCATCGATCAAGGAAGAGGCTTGCCGGCTCGACACCTCGCGACTAGAACTTCCGCCCCGACACAATTTCGAGCTTCACTTTGCCTACGTAACCGCCGGTCTCGTCAACTCCCCCGACACAATGCATGGCGCCGCTTTTTCGAGACGTCTGTTTCATTTCACGTGTTCCTCAGGGTGGCGGTTCGAGACCGGTTTGGCACTGCTGAACCGCTGTCGCGCGCAGTCATCCGCGACATCTGATTTCCGACCACCGCAGCCTCTCGCCACGCCGTGCCCGCATGGGTATCTCGACATCGCCGATCTGACGAACTTCCCGACGGGAAGGGCTTTTCGGCATGTCTTCGATGCTGCGTATCCGCTGGGTGATCGCGCCCAAAACCGCACCTCGACCTCTGATCAACTGCAACCGCTGCAGCGGCCTCAAGGCTTACCACAGCAGCGGGAAATTCCGCGTCAACGCCAACGGCAAACGCATCGATGCGTGGCTGATCTACCGATGCATCGATTGCGACAATTCCTGGAATTTCGGCATTCTGGAGCGGTGCAATCGCCGCGACATCGAGCCGGCGCTGCTGCAGGCACTCGAAAACAACGACCCGGCCCTGTCGCGTCGCCATGCTTTCGATGTTGTGGCGCTGCGAAGCAGGATCGGGCGCGTCGAGGAGTTTCCTGAAGCCGCCGTTCACAAGGAGGTGCTCGGCGACAGGCCGGAAAACATCACCGCTCTCGAACTCCAGCTCGGGTTCGAAACGCCGACAGCGCTGCGGCTCGACCGGTTGCTCGCCAGCGAACTCGGCATCTCGCGATCGCGGCTTCAGGCCTGGCAAGAGAAGCGATCGCTGGTCGTTGGTCCGGACGGGGCCAAAACCTTGCGCAAGCCGCCTCGAGCGGGGATGGTGATCCGCATCGATCTGTTTGGCGAACCCGATCGCGAAACCATTATCTCGGCTGCTGGCGGGTAAAGTAAAAGGGAGGGAACACGCGCGTGCTCCCTCCCTCATAGTCGTTGAGAAAAAGTGGCTTACGCCGCGCCGACCACTTTCGCCGACTTCTCAAAGCGCTTGCGCTCGTTCGGGTCGAGGTAGAGCTTGCGCAGGCGGATGGTCTTCGGCGTCACCTCGACCAGCTCGTCGTCCTGGATCCAGGCCAGCGCGCGTTCCAGCGTCATGCGGATCGGCGGCGTCAGCTTCACCGCCTCATCCTTGCCGGCGGCGCGGATGTTGGTCAGCTTCTTGCCCTTCAGCACGTTCACTTCGAGGTCGTTATCGCGTGAATGGATGCCGATAATCATGCCCTGGTAGACCTTGACGCCTGGATCGATGACCATCGGACCGCGATCTTCCAGATTCCACATGGCATAGGCCACCGATTCACCCTGTTCGTTGGAGATCAGCACGCCGTTGGTGCGGCCCGGCAGCTCGCCCTTGTAAGGCTCGTAGGCATGGAACAGCCGGTTCATGACAGCGGTGCCGCGCGTGTCGGTCAACAGTTCCGACTGGTAGCCGATCAGGCCGCGCGTCGGCGCGTGGAAGACGATGCGCTGGCGGTTGCCGCCTGAGGGGCGCAATTCGACCATCTCGGCCTTGCGCTCCGACATCTTCTGCACGACGACGCCGGCATGCTCCTCGTCGACGTCGATGACGACTTCCTCGACCGGCTCGAGCAACTCGCCATTCTCGCCCTTCTGCATGACGACGCGCGGCCGCGACACGGCGATTTCGAACCCTTCGCGGCGCATCGTCTCGATCAGCACGGCAAGCTGCAATTCGCCGCGGCCGGAGACGAAGAACGAATCCTTATCAGGCGATTCCTCGATCTTCAGCGCGACATTGCCTTCGGCCTCGCGCAGCAGGCGGTCGCGGATGACGCGGCTGGTCACCTTGTCACCCTCGGTGCCGGCCAGCGGGCTATCGTTGACGAGGAACGACATCGTCACGGTCGGCGGATCGATCGGCTGCGCATGCAGCGGTTCGGTCACCGACGGGTCGCAGAACGTGTCGGCGACGGTGCCCCTCGACAGGCCGGCAATGGCGACGATGTCGCCCGCCTGCGCCTCGTCGATCGGCTGGCGCTCGAGCCCGCGGAAAGCCAGGATCTTCGAGATACGGCCGGTTTCGACCTGCGTCCCGTCATGATGCAGCACCTTGACCGCCTGGTTGGATTTCAGCGTGCCGGATTCGATGCGGCCGGTGATGATGCGGCCGAGGAACGGATTGGCCTCCAGGATGGTGCCGATCATCCGGAACGGGCCGGGATGGACGGTCGGCGCCGGCACGTGCTTGATGACGAGGTCGAACAGCGGCGCCAGGCCCTGGTCCTTCGGGCCTTCGGGGTTTTCCGAGACCCAGCCGTCGCGGCCTGAACCGTAAAGGATCGGGAAGTCGAGCTGCTCGTCGGTCGCGTCAAGCGCTGCAAACAGGTCGAACACTTCGTTGACCACCTCGACATGGCGGGCGTCCGGCCGGTCGATCTTGTTAATGACGACGATCGGCTTCAATCCGACCTTGAGCGCCTTGCCGACGACGAATTTGGTCTGTGGCATCGGCCCTTCGGCGGCGTCGACCAGCACGATGGCCGAATCCACCATCGACAGGATGCGCTCGACTTCACCGCCGAAATCGGCGTGGCCGGGAGTGTCGACGATGTTGATGCGGGTGTCCTTCCAGTCGACCGAGGTCGCCTTGGCCAGGATGGTAATGCCGCGTTCCTTTTCCAAGTCGTTCGAATCCATGGCGCGTTCGGCGACGCGCTGGTTGTCGCGGAACGAGCCGGACTGTTTCAGGAGCTGGTCGACGAGGGTGGTTTTTCCATGGTCGACGTGCGCGATGATCGCGATATTACGAATTTTCATGTTGTGGTCTCGGGAGCGTTGCAGGCAGCAGGCCAAAAGGCGCTGCCTCTTTCGGTTGGGCGGCTCATACAGGGTTTTTCGCAATTGCGAAAGAGGAGGCGGGCCACCAAATACATGGTCACCAAATCTTAAGCGTCTTGGTGTGAAATGGAATTATTAACCAAAGCGGAACCTTTCGCGGTCGGGACAGTTCAGATTTCATGAGCAATACGGGCATCAAATACCGGCCAATCCTCGCATGGGGTGTTCTCGCCGTTCTCCTTGCGGCAGGCGCGGCGCAGTCGGCCGCGACGTTGAAGGACACACGGCCTGCCCCGCCGTCCGACACACGAACGGCGGAGCAGTTGTTTGCCGATGCGCCCGACGGCGTTGACCCGGTGGTCACCGGGCCGGTAAGTGCCGCCTTCAAGCAGAGGCAGAAGGCTGCCAACTGCGACAGCGCTGTTTGGCCCAATATTCCGACCGTTTGCTATCCAGATTGATGATCGCGGCCTACCCCCCTTGTGGAGAGGGTCGATCCGCGAAGCGGAGCGGGGTGGCACCTATGTCAGCGCTTCACCCCCACCCGTCTCGCCAGCTTCGCTTTGCGAAGCCGCCTCGCCGCCCCTCCCCACAAGGAGGAGGGAAAACAGGCGCCAGTCACGCCGAATGCACCGGATCGAGCGTCACCTTGTAGAGTTCATTGTCGTCGCGATCCATCAGCCGCACCGTCATCTGTTCAGTGGCACCGTCGATGTCGACGAGGCCGAAGAACTGCAGGCCGGCCGACGGCGGCAGGTTCTGCCCCTGCTCGGCGGTTGGCGCCTTGATGAATTTCAGCTCCGGGCCGAAGGTCACGTCGAAAGTATTGGGTCCATAAGTGCCGGCATGGAGCGGACCCGAAACGAATTCCCAGAACGGATTGAAGTCCTGGAACTGCGCCTTGTCAGGATTGTAGTAGTGCGCCGCCGTGTAGTGGACGTCGGCGGTCAGCCGGACGGTGTTGGTGATGCCAGCGTTCTTTATATAGCGAAGGAGGTCGGCAATTTCCAGCTCGCGGCCTTTGGCCGGACCATTGTCGCCATTGCTGATGGCCTCGGCGCCGGCCTTCTTGGTGGCGTCGTTCCAGACGACGAGACCGAGCGGCATGTCGGCGGCGATGATTTTCCAGGTCGCGTTGGAGTTTGCCAGTTCGCGCTTCAGCCATTTCATCTGCTGTTCGCCGAGGATGCGCGATTGCGGCGTCACCGTATCCTGCATGCCAGGGCCATTTGCGCCGCGATAGGAACGCATGTCGAGGAAGAACACGTCGAGCAACGGCCCATAGGCGATCTTGCGATAGACGCGGCCGGGTTCCGATGGCTCGTAGCGGATCGTCGTCATCTCGTGGAAGGCGCGTGCGGCGCGTGCCGCCAGCACATGGATGTTTTTTTCCGAGTAGCGGTCGTCGGCGCTCAGGTCTTTCGAATCCGACCAGTTGTTCACCACCTCGTGGTCGTCCCACTGGTAAAAGGTCGGGCAGATGGCGTTGAGCCCCAGCACATGTCCGTCCATCAAATTGTATTTCCACTGACCCCGGTACTCGTCCAGCGTCTCGGCAACCTTGCGCTTTTCGTCGATGAGGACGTTGTTCTTCCACTTGCCGCCACCGGGCAGGTCGACCTCGTCCTTCATCGCGCCGTCGGCATAGATGGTATCGCCGGAGTGCAGGAAGAAGTCGGGCGTATGCTTGCCGATCGTGGCATAGGTTTTCATGCCGGTGTCGTCGATGCCCCAGCCCTGGCCGGCGGTATCGCCCGACCAGGCGAAGCGAATGTCGCGCTTCGAGGCCGGCGCCGTGCGGAAGCGGCCGACGATCGGCTCGGAGACGGCATTGATGTCGGCGAGATCGGCCGCGATCATGCGGTAGAAGATATCCTGATCGGAGGCGAGGTCGGTGAGCAGCCGCTTTACCGTGTAATCGCTGGCCGGCGACGTATCGAGCGGCGCAAGACGGACGGCGTTGGCGAAATTTTCCGTCGACGACACTTCGAACATCACGCGCGAAGGGCGGTCGGTGCGAGTCCACACCACGCCGCTGGTCGCGTCGACATCGCCCGACTGGATGCCATGGGTGAAGGCGGGTCGCTGATTGGCGCGCGAATAATAGGGAAGCGCAAGGCCCGATACGCCGACGAGGCCGGCGGCGCTGACGGACGTGACGAAGGCGCGCCGGGTCATCGAAATCTTGTTCATGGCTGTCTCCTGGATGGCGTTGAACGGCGCCGCCAAGGTCCAGCCTCAATGTTTCAGGCACATCTCGAAACCATGAAGGTTTTCTGACAATCGACATGAGGGAAGGCTGGGTCGCGCAGTCGGCGAAGCTGCCGATCTCCCCCCTCGAGGGCAGGGGAATCGCGTTTGAGTAGATGGGAAATTGCTTGCCAATTGGCGGGTTGTGGATTCTTGGGAGGACTCCGTT